>JANQMQ010000716.1 GCA_028279995.1 Candidatus Phaeomarinibacter sp.
CCATGCTGAAGTTGTGCGTCTGCGTGCCCGCGTCGATGCGGTGATCGCCAATGGTCGTCTGGGTGCCGATCAGGCATTGGGGAAAGACTGGTTTCCGGCAATTACCAGACTGATCGTCGAATCCGCGCATCTGCGTGAAGACGTTGAGATCACGATGACCGAATACATGCCGACAGATGCCGTACATGCGGTGACAATGCGTGACCATGCCTGGCGCTGGGCAGAATATGCGGGCCGCGAGCGCGGCAAAGTGGCGGGCATCGTCTCAAGTGGGCGCCGCATCGCGCCCATGGAAGCTGCGGAAATCGAGTCCCTGGCGGCGGTCGTCGAAACATCCATGGAAGCGTTGGATCTTCTGGTTGGCTTTATGCCATCCAACATCACAGAAAAGATTGTGGCGGCTGAAGAAGAGGCCAAGGGGCCGATGGCAGATCTGCGCCATAAGATCGAAGAGGCGGGCCTGAAGGGCACGCCTTATCCCGTCACCGGAGCGGAGTGGTTTGCTGCGGCGAGCCGCACCATCAACTCGGTTCTGGCGGCGGCGACGGAGATCCAGGCATTTATTGAACAGTCACTGTCTGAAGACATTGCAAAAGTCCGCTTTGAGCTGATGGTGAAGACTGGCCTGGCCCTCGGTGCGCTGTTCGGCTTTGCCGCATGCTGGTGGCTCGTTACCACACAGATTGCTCGCCCGATGGATGCTGTTGTCCAGTCCATGGACCGTATGTCAAAGGGTGACATCGAAACAAAGATTCCAGCTTATGCGCGCAATGACGAGATTGGCCTGATGTATGGTGCTCTGGGGCGCTTCAGGGCCTCTGCACTTGAGAATGAAGAGTTCCGGGCACAGCAGCGTGACAAACGCATTGAAGCCGAACGCGAGAACAGAAATCATCTCCTCAAGATGGCGGACGAGTTCGAAGGTGCTGTCGGTGGCGTGACGTCGGGCATGGCAACGCGCGCGACACAGCTTGCGACAACCGCCAGCGAGGTGAGCGGCACTGCGGAAGACACAGCGCGGGGGTGCCGCCTTGTCCAGGATCAGGCGTCTGAAGCAAGTGGTCAGGTGGACGAGGTTGCAGCTGCGGCCAACGAATTGAATGCTGCCATTGCAGAGGTTGCGACGCAGATCAGCTCTGCAGCCGGACAGGCCGAGACCAGTTCGGCCACGGCAGAAGCGGCTGCCACCCGTGTGCAGGAACTCAACGACGCTTCGGCGCAGATCCAGGATGTGTTGAGCCTTATCTCTGACGTCGCCGATCAGACGAACTTGCTGGCGCTCAATGCGACAATTGAGGCCGCTCGTGCGGGCGAGCACGGCAAGGGTTTTGCTGTTGTCGCTAGCGAAGTGAAGGCACTTGCCAACCAGACACAGAAGGCAACGGAGCAGATTTCCGGTCATGTGGAAAACATGCTGTCTGAAATACGCTCAACCTCTGAAGATGTGCGTGGGATCGCGGACGCTGCGCGGTCTGTTCAGCAGACAGTTGGGGGTGTTGCCGCTGCCACTGAGGAGCAGCGGGCAACGACGAATGAGATCACCCGCGCCATGGCGAACGCGGCCGAACGCATTCAGTCCGTGCGGTCTGAGATCGAACGGATGTCCGAGCTTGCGGAAAACACAAGTCAGGCTGTTTCTGAAGTGTCGGACGGGGCCAGTGGCCTGTCTGAGGCCAGTGCCGAGTTGCAGACCGAGTCCACTGCGTTCCTTGACCGGGTGCGCGCCTAGCTTCGGATGGCGGCCCACAGCAGGGCTGCCCAGCCTGCCAGGAATGACAGGCCGCCAAGAGGTGTGATCAGCACCAGGGCGCGGCTCTCTGTCAGGCCATAAAAGTACAGCGACCCTGAAAACAGGATGATACCTGTCAGGAACGCCCATCCTGCGACTGTTACGCTGGTGGGTGTGATTCCTGTGTGGTTGCTGATGCTCGCCAGCCACGCGATGCCAAGCAGGGCGAGCGCGTGATACATGTGGTATTGCGCGCCGGTTTCGAATGCGGCCAAGGCACGCTCACCAACCCGTCCGTCAAGCCCGTGAGCCCCGAATGCCCCTGCGGCAACCGCGATGAATCCATTGAGAGCGGCGAGGACGAGCCAGAGTTTCATTGTCAGAATCCTTGTTTTCGGTAGCGCATCTGCTTGACCCGCCGGGCGTGGGCGGCTCTCATTCTAGTCAATCAGAAACACAAGACGACATACAGGGAGTGGCCATGCTTACCAAGGCCGATGATTATCCGATCCATCAGGCGCCGGTGCCGATTGCCTATGCAACGACCGACCGTAATTTTTATGATCGCTATTTCTTTAATGGATATCCGCAGGACGCCGCCGAGGTCGATGGCGACGGGCATTTCGCCTGTGCATTTGGAGTTTATCCCGGCCTCAACATTATGGATGCAGCGTTCTGCGTCATCGTTGATGGGGTGCAGAAGAATGTGCATGCCTCCAAGGTGATGCATATGGAGCGCATGGACACGCAGGTGGGTCCGATCCGCGTTGAGATCGTCGAGCCTTTGCAGGTGCTGCGCGTTGTCGTGGAGGACAATGAGCATGGCATCACCGCTGATCTGACCTTCACCGGTCGCACACAGGCGCTGGAAGAACCACGGTTCATTTCGCGCGTGGGGCCGCGCACAGTTCTCGACTACACACGGCTGACCCAGAATGGTGAGTGGGAAGGCTGGATTGATGTGCAGGGCAAGCGCATTGAGGTGACGCGCCCACGCTATCGCGGCACGCGGGACCGGTCCTGGGGCATTCGGCCAGTCGGGGCTGCGGACAGTCAGCCGGTCGCGCCGCCGC
>JANQMQ010000725.1 GCA_028279995.1 Candidatus Phaeomarinibacter sp.
CTTATCGTTTGCCACTGGTTGCGTGAGACTTCGGAATAGGTCCCCTCGGACGTATGCGCGTGACTGTGCCAAGCCTCTTCGGGCGTCATGTCGGGGCGGTCTAGGCTATATCCCGCGTCCGCTAGGGGGGCCTCATAGTTTTTTAAAGCCTTGCGAACTGTGCTTGGATTGACTCCAAACTTGTCGGCGACGGCCTTGTATGATCGAAGCTCTTCGTAAAGCGGCGCATAAGCTTCGGCCCCGAAGCCTTTGTTCTGGGCCATTGTTACAGGGCCGCTTCACAGTGCAAGTTGATCTGCGCCAAGCGGGGATCAATCCCGCGCCGCATCAACTCTATAGCAACCGATACGCGAGCGTCGGGTATCGTCGCCTCGCACTCTGCCATGGTTGGGAACCGGTGGGGGTGTTCACCCGGATCGCTACATTCGCCGCTCGGCAGCGAACACAGTTGCAAGTGCATGGTGTAGCTTGGGCCGTCAGCCCTGGCGACTGTCGCCGTCAGTATCAACAGAACTAGGGTCAGAACTCGCATTGGTATTCTCCTTTGCGAGGGCGCATTCCATAAGCCCGCAGATGATTCGATCAGCCGCGAAAAGGGCTTCGATCACTACAGGCTCTTCCTGCGCGTTGAATGCCTGGGCCTTGCGGCGTCGGCGGGATTTGCGGGCAATATCGACGCCCGCGATGACACGATCTAAGTCAGTCATTGCTTGCTCTGGTGGGGGTGTTTTGATAAACTGGTGGGAGGCGTAACGGCGTGGAAAGCAGACACGCAGCGGAACGGCCCCGTGGAGTGTGAGCCGGTTCGATTCCGGGATGCCTTTGGATTGAGCCTCTAGAGCCGGAGATCAGCGCCCGGCCTACGCCTAACCATCTCGCCAAAACCTATTGCATTCGCCGCAGTGGTTTTCGCCAAGTGCCCGTCGCAGCCACTTGATGTCATGGCTAACCGCAAGACTGGACCAACTCTCGTTTTTGCCGGTGACGGCTCTACACGTCTGCATACTCGCGCGGATGACCCATAGGGGCAAACGGCGGTAATCTAGTCCGATGCGTTCCAGCAGATCGAACATGGGCTCTTACTCCTGCGCAGAGCTACCAAGGGATAGATAATCGTGGATAATCCGGCTGAGATCGGTTACTTTCATCTCGCATCACCCTAGAGGTGTGATGGAGTGGACATGCCGAGACTCTATGGCCCGTGGCCTGGGGACACTGTACGACCCTGGTTTGAATGGGATGACGTTGACTGTTTTCCCGAGACCTTTGCCAAGGCGCGGCGCGAGGGCTGGCCCCTTTTTCGGTGGCGCGGTGAATTGTTTACCACCCGCAGGGAGGATGATTTAGGGCACCCTACTCCGGGATCAGATGCACCCAATCAGGGCAGGTTATCGCAAAGACCGCGTAGGCTTCGGTGATATCGTCAATCGTTTCCTGAGTGTCTTCCACAGAGCGCGTAGGCAGGGCTTGCCCGTTCTGCTCGCAAATCGCATCAGTCGTCGCGGAACCCGTGACCGTCGTATTTACGCAATTGCTCAGGAAGATCACGCTCAACATTGCGGCGGATATCTTGTGCATTTTCCTGATCCTCTATTTCCGCATCCCTCAGGGCATCTCTGGCCGCGTCCCTACGCTGGTGCGCGATAATGCCGAGAAGGGCGCCCAGGGCCGCCACAGCCGCTCCTAGACCCCTTCCGAGGCGGGTTCCTAGTAGCCAGCCAATCATCAGGTGCTCCACCCCTTTCCGCGCGCAAGGGCATACCACAGCGCTGCCACGCCGCCAGAGATAGCCATGAGAATGGCTGGGTCTGTGCGGATGATATCAACTGTCTCAGGGTCAAGGATCGATCCGCCAAGCCATCCCGTGAGGATGTAAAGCCCGATCCTGACGAAGGGTGAGATTGCGTCTGCTCTGCTCATGATTTGCTCCGAAAGAGGTTGACCAAAAACTCCGCGATCAGCGCCCAGATGCT
>JANQMQ010000726.1 GCA_028279995.1 Candidatus Phaeomarinibacter sp.
GGGGCGCACACTGGGGCGTGAACTCATCCGCGGCATCCTGGGCTCGTTGAAACGGTAGGCATTGATCTGTCTGCCCGCACTGGCTTGGATTTTCCCGACAAAGTTGCGCCAATTCCGCATTCATTGCCGTTGGACAAATACGTGTATTCCGTTTTTGTGCAACTTTTACGTTTATTTTACAGGTCCTCTCTCAAATGTATGCACGCGGGCTTGCTGGCCGGCGGACATGAGAGGGGAAAATCATGGGTATGTTTGACCGAGGCGCCCGTAGCGCCAAGAAGAAGCCAACGCGTGCCAAGAAGGCCGCGAGTGTATCCGAGAATTCAATTGAGGCCGCCGTTCTTGCCCTGGCTGCAGGGGAGACGGCCGCCATGCCCGAGGGTGCCCGTGACGGCACCGCAGGCGCACAATGGCAAGCCATCGCGACCATTGCCGACAAGATGAGCCAGGCTGCTCAGCTGGCACAGATGGTCGATGAAATGCCGATCAACGTGATGAAGTGTGATCCTGAAGACTTCAAGATCAACTACATCAACAAGACCAGCCTGGAGACCCTGCGGTCGATCGAGCATCTGTTGCCGATCAAGGTGGACGAGATTGACGGCGCGACCATCGACGTCTTCCACAAGAACCCGGTACATCAGCGCACCATGCTGTCGGACCCTGCAAACCTGCCGCACAAGGCACTGATCCAGCTGGGCCCGGAGAAGCTGGAACTCAACGTCTCTGCCATCACCAATCCGGATGGCAGCTATGCTGGTCCCATGGTGAGTTGGAGTGTGGTCACAGCACAGATCGCCATGGCGGAGAAGGTGAAGGGTGTTGTGGATGTCGTTGCTTCCGCGTCGACGGAACTTGATGCCACCGCACGCGGCATGACCGGCACGGCAGAGGAAGCCAACAGCAGGTCAGCCACAGTGGCTTCCGCTTCTGAAGAAGCTTCCACCAATGTCCAGACTGTCGCCGGTGCGGCCGAAGAACTGGCCAGCTCTGTCCAGGAGATTGGCCGTCAGGTGGCCCAGTCCTCCCAGATTGCCGGCCGCGCTGTGGATGAAGCCACACGCACAAACCAGACGGTTCAAAGTCTGGCCGAAGCCGCTGGCCGGATTGGTGATGTGGTGAGCCTCATCACTGACATCGCCAGCCAGACCAACCTGCTAGCGCTCAATGCCACCATTGAGGCCGCTCGTGCCGGTGAGGCCGGCAAGGGCTTTGCGGTTGTGGCGTCTGAAGTGAAGGCGCTGGCGACGCAGACGGCCAAGGCCACTGAAGATATTGGCACGCAGATCTCCTCCATTCAGGATGTGACCTCGAGTGCGGTTGAAGCCATTGCGTCCATTCAGTCGACGATTGACGAGATCTCGTCCATCTCGACAGCGATTGCGAGCGCGGTGGAAGAACAGGGCAGCGCAACGCAGGAAATTGCACGCAATGTCCAGGAAGCCGCAGCCGGCACACAGGAAGTGTCTTCCAATATCTCCGGCGTGTCGTCAGCCGTCAGCGAGACGGGTGCGTCAGCGCAGGAAGTTCTGTCTGCTGCGGGTGAACTGTCCGAGCATGCGTCGCAGCTGCGCTCGGAGATTCAGGGTTTCCTTGAACACATGAATGCTGCCTAGGCTTGCAGCAATCGGGACAGAGTGCCGGCGCGCACTCATGAACCGGGATCCGTCACTTGTGACGGGTCCCGGTTGCCGTTTGTATGGATCAACTGACCATCGGATATGACTTTGTTTGCAGTTGGGCACTAGACTTGCCGCTGCAGCCTGCTGGACCGGTGTCGGGCCGGGCTGTCGGGAGTTGACCATTTGACCATTCAAGGCCGTCAGTTATGACACCCCATCGTCGGCGTAGACGTTTCTGGGCTCGGTTGCGACGTCGCGAACTGTCTGTTCTTGAATGGGCGGCCAGCGTTCTGGTGGCTGTCTTCATTGTCATTCCGGTGGGCCTGATCCTGTTCTACCGCGTCGTGCCGCCACCGCTCACAAGCATCATGGTTCTGCGCCTGATCGACGGTCAGGGCATCTCACAGGACTGGGTACCGATGTCGCAGATTGCACCCGCGGTCCGCTATGCGGTGATTGCTTCGGAGGACAATACGTTCTGTACGCATGGCGGCGTCGACTGGACGGCCCTACGACGGGCATTGGACGCGGAAATCGACGGCGGCAGCCGTGGCGGTGCCAGCACGATCACCATGCAGACTGCCCGCAATCTGATGCTGTGGCCGCAGCGCAGCTACATCAGAAAAGGTCTGGAGCTCTACATCGCCACCCTGATCGACGCGCTCTGGCCGAAAGAGCGGATCTTCGAGGTCTATTTGAACATTGCGGAATGGGGGCCGGGTGTCTTCGGTATTGAGGCAGCCGCGCGGCACCATTTCGGCGTGGCCGCGAAAGACCTGACGGAGAGGGAGGCAGCGCGATTGGCAGTGATACTACCTAACCCCATTGAGCTCCACGCCACCGCCTCTACAGGTCATGTTGCGCGCCAGGCGGCTGTTGTACGCCGAAGAATTGGCCAGTTAGGGCCTCTTTTGGACTGTGTCAGACCTGTAATATGACACAACCACTATTGGTTAAAGAACGTTAACTTCTTAACTTTCACTTGGCCCATTGTAGTCAGTAACCCCTTGAGCCAATGCGTGGCAGGCAAGTCGAACAGAAAGTGGTACTTTTACTTTCTCTCCGTCCCTCTCCCCTTTTTCATAATACTGAATGATACGCGGCTTGAGGCCAAGTGCTTTTGCAGCGTCTTTTTGAGACATGCCCAAAGACTTTCTCCAACGTTTGAAGTCTTTCTCATTCATAGCAACATCATCCCGACCGAAGAGCCCTTAACGCATGGTTTACGCACCTTGTGCGCTTTTTTCTTGACGTCTGCGCACAGTGTGCGTATATAGGATACATATTACGGTTTTATGACAGCGTCGGTAAGCGGCGATGTATTGAAACCGTTACAAGACAGGAGAGCCAACGATGCTGAAGAATATGATGTACTGGCTCTCTTTCGGGATTTCCCCCCGGAAGGAGCAACACAAGTCCCGCCATCCATATGCGGGCCACAACGCTGAAGACGAGCGGTCTTTTGCCCGCCGCATGGCGTTCTACAAGGCACACCCGCATCACTAGTTCCAGGTGCCGGTGACATGCGTAAGGAAGGGGCGGACGCACCATGCGGGTCCGCCTTTTTCTTTGCCCTTGATCAGGAAACTCAGGTGTCAGGCGGCGACGAGCCGGGCTAGCGCGGCAAACGCTGTCTGGTCTCCACGGGGAACAGCGATGAGCGGTACATCACCGGTGAAACGCTGTATGGCATGGCAGGTGTCGTCCAGCGGAATACCCGCATCTTCCGTTTCACTGACAACAATAGCCACGGGGGCAAGGCCTTTGTGGTTCAGAGCTTCAAGCGCCGTCAGCGTGTGGCTGATGGTGCCAAGATAGCTGCCGACGACAAGAATGGGTGTTGCTGCGAGGTCGATCATGAAGTCGCGCATGGTGTGGCTGTCATCCACAGGCACGAGCAC
>JANQMQ010000523.1 GCA_028279995.1 Candidatus Phaeomarinibacter sp.
CCACCGACCGGTACTCCCTGGCAGGCGTCACAGCGGCCATCCGGGCCATCGACGAAGGCTGCAAGTAACACCATCATGCCCACCCAGCAGCTTGATATCGCCCGCGCCAACCCGAACGCCCCCACCATCAGTGGTGGCGTTACGGTCGTGCCGGGCCGCAGATCCATCATCGGACTGTCGCGCAAGCAGCTGGTCAAGGCGCTTCAGGACATCGGGCTCAAGGATCGCGAATGCCGCATGCGCGCCAGCCAGATCTACAACTGGCTTTATGTGCGCGGCGTCACATCCTTCGACGAGATGCAGAACATCTCCAAGGTACTGCGCGCACAGCTGGCGGAAGCCTTCGATATCAGCCGCCTGGACATCGTCAGTGAACAGATTTCCAACGATGGAACACGCAAGTGGCTGATCCGCCTGGCGGACGGCAATGAAGTGGAGACCGTGTTCATTCCCGAGCCCGGACGCGGCACCCTGTGTGTGTCGTCCCAGGTTGGCTGCACCCTCACCTGCACTTTCTGCCACACGGGCACCCAGCGTCTGGTGCGCAATCTCACCGCCGGTGAGATCGTCGCGCAGGTGCTCATCGCCCGCGACAGCCTCGGCGAATGGCCGGAAGTCAATGCATCGTCCACCAATCAGCCCCGCACCCTGACAAACGTCGTGATGATGGGCATGGGCGAACCGCTCTACAACTTCGACAATGTGCGCGACGCGCTGGAACTTGTGTCCGATGGCGATGGGCTGTCGATCTCCAAGCGCCGGATCACCCTGTCAACCTCCGGCGTGGTGCCGGAGATTGAACGCTGCGGCGCCGAGATGGGTGTCATGCTTGCCATCTCGCTCCACGCCGTTAGGGACGACGTGCGCGACATTCTCGTGCCCATCAACAAGAAATATCCGATTGCGGAGCTTCTGCGCGCCTGCCGCCACTATCCCGGCCTGTCCAATGCCCGCCGCATCACGTTTGAATATGTGATGCTCAAGGGCGTGAACGATAGCGACGCCGACGCCCGTGCTCTCGTCAAACTGCTCAAGGGCATTCCCGCCAAGATCAACCTGATCCCCTTCAACCCATGGCCCGGCTCGGACTATGAGTGCTCGGACTGGGACCGGATCGAAGCCTTCGCAGAGATCATCAACAAGGCGGGCTATGCCAGCCCCGTCCGCACCCCGCGCGGCCGTGACATCCTCGCCGCCTGCGGCCAGCTCAAATCCGAAAGCGAAAAAGAGCGCGCGTCGGTCCGCCATGCCCGCGAACGGGCGGAAGCGGCTAAAGCCGCAGCCCCGACCGCATAAGCACTTGGCGTCCTGACCTCCCCCTCCTAAAGTCCACACAGAAGTTATGGCCATAACTCAGGCCACGTGACCGGGGGGACACATCACATGGCGGAGCCAATCAAGCACATCACCATTGTGGGTGGCGGCACGGCAGGCTGGTTCACAGCCAACATGCTGTCGGTCTTTTTCGGGATGCGCAAAGACCATCCGGCCAATCGGATGCGCATTACGCTGATTGAAAGCCCGAACATTCCAACGGTTGGTGTCGGCGAAGCCACTGTCCCCTCCATGTCGCACTCTCTAAAGCAGACAGGCATTTCAGAGACGGAGTTCTTCAAGACATGCAATGCCTCCTTCAAGCTGGGCGTGGACTTCGCCAACTGGAATGTGGACGCCAAAGGCAAACCCTTCAGCTACATCAACCCGTTCAATACCGGCCACCGCGTCGGTGGCATCGACCCCGGCTACTATTACGGCCGCTTCGGCGGCAGCGGCGCCAGCTTCGTGCAGACCATCTCCCCGGCGCAGGATCTGGGGATGAAGCGCAAGGGCCCCCGCCCGCTCGCAGCCAAGCCCTACAGCGAGCCCGTGAGCTACGCCTATCACCTGGACGCAAGCCTGTTTGCCAAGATGCTGCAGGGCGTCAGCATTGGCCGCGGCGTTGAACATGTGCTGGACGACATGGTGGACGTGGAACGCGCCGAAGACGGCAGCATCGCCGCCATCAACCTCAAGGAGACAGGCCGACACGAGGTCCAGCTGGTGATTGACTGCACCGGTTTCAAAGGCCTCATCATCAATGGCGCGCTGGATGAACCCTTCATCTCCTATGACAAATATCTGGCCAACGACCGCGCCATGGCGGTGCAGATTCCCCACCCCGAGCAAACAGAGAACGGCCCGACATTCATTGAACCCGTCACCCGCTCAACCGCACTGGGCGCAGGCTGGAGTTGGCGCGTCCCGCTCTTCAACCGCATCGGCACGGGCTATGTCTATTCCTCCGCCCACCGCAGCGATGATGAAGCCCGCGATGAGTTCCTCAACCTCCTGGGGGACGCAGGCAAGGGCGCAGAACCCCGCGTCATCCCCATGCGCGTCGGCCGGACCCGCAACAGCTGGGTCAAGAATTGCATCGCCATCGGCCTGTCCGGCGGCTTCATCGAACCGCTTGAATCCACCGCCATCTACATGATCGAGATGGCCGTGCGCTGGCTCATCGCCTATTTCCCGGATCAGTCGTATCCGGACAGTCTGCGCAAACGCTACAACGACGTCGCCTCCGGCCTCTACGACGAAGTGCGGGACTTCATCTGCCTGCACTACGCCTTGGGCAACCGTACCGACAGCCAGTACTGGATAGATGCCCGCGAGGAACTGGAAGTGCCGGACTCGCTGGCAGAGAATCTTGAGGTCTGGAAATACGCCATACCGGTGATGACAGACTTGAAGTCACAACATCTCTTCTCGCCGGAAGTCTATACCGCGGTCCTGCAGGGCAAGCGCATCTACCAGATGCGTGACGACTGGAACGCCGGATTGAGCCTTAACCTCAACAGGGACATGTGGCGCAAGCATGTGAGCGGTCAGCGCCACAAGATCAGCCAGTTCGTCAACGCCATGCCGGACCATGTGGCGCTGCTGCGTGAACTGCGCGGCGAGACAAAGCAACCGGTCGGCAATACCCTCGCAGGAACACTGGCGAGCGGCGCACAGCAGGCGGGCACCGTTCCCCTGCCAGGTCTGGGGATACGCAAGACCCCTGCCATCAAGACGCCGTTAGCTCCGGCAAACGCGGCAGACGGAAACTTGCTTTAGGCAGACACTTCAGGGATTCATATCTGCATGAATCCTGTTGTGAGTTTCAGCTGCCTGGTCGTTGCCGCCATCGCACTTGGCCTTGCAGCCGCAGGCATCGATTCAGCCGCGTTCAATCCATACATTGGTGACGTCAATCCCGGCCTTGCCATCGCAGCTGCGGGTCTGTTGGGCATCGGATGCATCCACGTGCTGAGCCGCGCAGGCTGGGTCGGTCGGACACGCTGGTCAGAAAACCGGATGGCCATTGCGGGCTTTCTGGTCGCCGCCCTTGCCCTGTCCTTTCTCACCAGCCTGATGGATGTCGCCTTCGGTTTTCCGCGCGACATCAATGTGCCTTGGCCACAAGCGGTCCTGTTCTACCCTGCCATCGGATTGGTGGCCGAAATCATGCTAGCCCTCGTACCGCTCACCATTCTCGTTCTGGCCCTGAAGCTGGCACCCCGGTTCGGCAAGTCATCTTTGGGCATCGGTATCTGCATCGCACTGGCCGCTTGCGTGGAGCCGCTGTTCCAGATCGCCGCCGCCCTGCAGGGCGGCACCCTTTCCGTCCTTAATGTCTATGTGGTTATCGCCCTCTTCGTCTTTGGCGTATTGCAGCTTCTGGCCTTCCGCCGCTTCGGCTTCCTGGCCATGTATGCCATGCGGCTTGTCTATTACCTGTGGTGGCACATCGTCTGGGGCGTGCTGCGCCTCGACTGGCTCTTCTAGGTCCCGGAACAACACCATGCCCATCGCCCTTGCGCTCCGACCCGCGATCCGTATGATCCCGCGCTTCTTGCTGCGCCGCACCATAGCCGATGGCCTGCGCCGCAATTTCACGGGGACATAACGAATGCCGGGCCTCCACCCCATAAAGGCGCACGCCCTGCGCCAGCAATTGAACGACGAGGTGCATTCGCGCCCGTCAGCGGATGTGCATGCCCCGATGATGGTCACCCAGATCGCCGTCATCACCGGTGAGACAGATGCCGCTACCGAGCGCGAGTTGCTGCGCGAACTCGCAGTCAGCATGGGCGCCCCGGTGCCGGATGTCTTTGGCAACCATCTGACCATCGATCTGGGCGAGAACGGCGGATCGATCCGCCTAGTGTGGGAACGGCATACGGAGTTTTCAACCTACGCCTTTTCGCGGCCGTGCAAGGGGAACCCCGCAGAAGGGTCTCTCGCGGCACCGTTCGAGAACCCGCCGCTCTCCGCCATTCCGGAAGAATGGCGCGCCAAGCTGCCCGGCGAGGTACTGGTGGGCATAAACCTGCTGGCACTACCGGGCAACGCAGATGTCATTGAAGCCCGGCTGACGGAAGTTTTTGGCGACAACAAATGCATGGGCGCAGGCATGTCCGGCGGCGGCGCCGCTGCATGGACAGATTTTCGTCTGCATGCGGATGGTCTCAGCCGCATCATCGTGGCCAATGAAGATCTGCGCCCCAGCCGACTGGGACGGCTGACACAACGGCTGCTGGACATCGAGACCTACCGCATGATGGCACTTCTGTGCTTCCCCATGGCCCGCAATATCACACCAGATCTGGCCAGCATCGAATCCAAGCTGTCGGAACTTGCGGCAGAAACGCCTCGGATCAGGAACTTGCAGGATGAGCAGACCCTGCTCGCCCAGCTCTCATGGCTGGCCGCGCGGGTAGAAGACCTGGCAGCCCGAACCGATTTCCGGTTTTCGGCTGCCCGCGCCTACCATCAACTCGTGGAGCGCCGGATCACAGAGCTGGAAGAGGTCAAACGCGAAGGTCTGCAGCGCATCGGCACCTTCATGGACCGGCGTCTTGGTCCGGCCATGCGCACCTGTGCCGCCGTCGCGGACCGGCTGGACGGCCTCGCCGCCCGTATCGCCCGTGCCTCCAACCTGCTCGACACCCGCGTCGAACTGGCGCTGCAGGAACAAAACCAGGCGTTGCTCAAATCCATGGAAAGGCGCGCAGAGCTTCAGGCAAGGCTGCAGGAGACCATCAAGGGCCTGTCAGCGGCAGCCATCACCTACTACCTGGTAAGCCTCATATCCTATGGACTGAAGGCCCTCGAGAAGGCCGACCACCCGGTGAACGCGACGCTGATAACCGGGATTCTTGTGCCCTTCGTATTCGTCGGCGTTTATCTCGCCATCCGTGAAATCCACAAACGGGTGACGCGCAGAAGCGAAGAGACAGACGACTAGAGTCGCGTCCCCGGCCTGTGCCGATGCCTGCGCCCCCACGACATGGTCCCGGGGACGCAGCCAGACAGATCATTGCACCTACTGCGGAACGGCAGCGTCCGAGTACTGCGCGGCAAATTCGGCGGACGGCGGAATGAGCCTGATGACATCCACCAGATTGCCGTCCGGGTCCTGCATGATGAAGTGCCGCTGACCAAAGTCCTCGTCCCGCAACTCAAGCAGGATCGGCGCACCTGAGGCTTTCATGGCCTCGTAGAGCCCATCCACGTCATCTGTTTCAAAATTCATCAGCCGCGGCGCCGCAACGCCACGATGCCCTGCCGGCATGGTTTCGTGGCCTTCCACGATGATGGCGAGATTGCCCGGCCCCGCACCGGTGCCGTCACCGGCGGTCAGATGCACATACCAGTCGGCTTCAAAGGCCGTGTTGAGCTTGAAGGCATCCCGGTAGAACGCTGTCAGCCGCGCCACATCCTTGGTGGCAATGACGGGATACACACTTGAAAGGGTCATCTTCGATCTCCTTCACTGGATCACAAACACATTTAACAAACAGACAGACTGTTTGTTTTGTTGATATACAAACAGGCAGACTGTTTGTAAAGTGGCTTGAACAGAAATTGTGAGGACGGTCGCCCATGGCCAGCAATGAACAACGCACAGCAAAAACCCGCGCCGCCCTCATCAAGGCTGCCCGCGCCGAATTTGCCGCCAATGGATTTGCCGACGCTGCCACCAACGCCATTGTCGCCCGCGCCGGGGCCACCCGCGGCGCCATGTATCACCACTTCAAGGACAAGCTGGCCCTGTTTGATGCCGTCGTGGAAGCAGAAGACGCCCGCCTGGCAGGCCTGATAGACGGTGCGACGGTTGATATGCCTGATGCCTACAAGGCACTGCTGCACGGCATCGGCATTTACCTGGACACAGCCGCCACCCCGGCCACCCGCCGCATCCTCATGCTCGATGGCCCATCTGCTCTGGGCTGGAAACGCTGGCGCGAAATCCAGTCACACAATTCGCTGCGCACCCTGCGTGACGGTCTGGAAGCTGCACAGGCGCA
>JANQMQ010000075.1 GCA_028279995.1 Candidatus Phaeomarinibacter sp.
CCCTGGGGCGTGAAGGTCACCCGCGTCGAGATCAAAGACCTGACACCGCCTGCCGACATTACCGAGGCAATGGCCAAGCAGATGAAGGCGGAGCGCGAAAAGCGCGCCGAAATTCTCACGGCTGAAGGTGAAAAGTCCGCCGCCATCCTGCGCGCGGAAGGTGAAAAGCAGTCCGCCATTCTGGAAGCGGAAGGCCGCAAGGAAGCCGCCTTCCGCGATGCCGAAGCGCGCGAGCGTGAGGCGGAAGCCGAAGCCAAGGCCACCGCCATGGTGAGCGAAGCCATCGCCAAGGGCGACGTGCAGGCCGTCAACTACTTCGTCGCTCAGTCCTATGTGGATGCTTTCGCCAAGCTGGCCGACGCCAAGCACCAGAAGACTGTCATCATCCCGGCGGAGACCGCAGGTCTTGTCGGCCTTCTCTCAGGCATCTCCGAACTGAAGGACATCAACAAGGTTGCAGGCGGCAGCACGTCCCCCGCCGGACCTGGATCCTCCACAAGCGTCCCCTCAAGCAGTTCATAGGGGAGACGCATCATGGAACCCTTCGTCACGCTTGTGGATGCCGTACCCTTCTGGGGCTGGTGGGTGCTGGCCATTGCGCTGGTCGCCTTCGAGGTGGTGCTGCCGACAACGCATCTGCTGTGGCCTGCCATCGCCGCCTTCGTCACCGGCATTCTCGTTCTCATTCTCGGCGACCCGTTCCCTGCCTGGCAGGTGGCGGCCTTCGCCGTGCTCACCGTCGCCGCCGCGCTCGTGGGGCCGCGCTATCTGCGTCAGACCTATGAAGAGACGGACCACCCGGAACTCAACAGGCGCGGTACCCGTGTCACCGGCGAGACCGCCACGGTGGTTGAGACCTTCTCCGGCGGCAAGGGCAAGGTGAAGCTGGGGGATACCCAGTGGCTGGCGACCACCCGGGACGGTTCCAGCCCTGTGGCCGGTGCCCGGGTCCGGGTGGTGGAAGCAGACGGCACCAAGCTCGTTGTCACCGTGGCCTGACCTGCGCAGGCCGGGAGTCCGGCTTGATTGTCAGGCCGCCCGATCGATGATTTAATGCGTCCCATCAAAAAAACAGATCGGACCCAAGCCCGGACTGGCGCACGCGCCGAAGCACAAAGGGCCGAAGCACAAAGGGCCGAAGCACAGGGATGACAACGAATGAGCACAGTAGATGTGCGCCCGCTCGAAGGCGTGGGCGCGGAAATTCATGGCGTGGACATTGCCGCGGGCCTGTCCAACACCCAGTTCGATGCCATCCACAAGGCCTTTTCCGATCACGGCCTGATCTTCTTCCGCGACCAGCACATCTCGGAAAATGATCATATCGAGCTGGCGCGCAAGTTCGGCAATATCGACATCAACCGCTTCTTTGCTGCCCATCCGGACTATCCGGAAATCGCTATGGTCTCCAAGGACGTGGACCAGAAGGACAATATCGGCGGCGGCTGGCACACTGACCATTCCTATGACCAGGACCCGGCCATGGGCTCGATCCTGGTGGCGCGCGAACTGCCGGCGTCCGGCGGCGACACCATGTTCTCGTCCATGTACGCCGCCTATGACAATCTGAGCGACGGCTTCAAGGAGATGCTGGGCAGCCTCAATGCGGTGCATTCCGCAACGCACATTTTCGGCTCAGGCCCGTCAGGCTACGCGGCGCAGACGGATGCCGGTGCCTCGAGCGGTGCCGACGCCAAGGACGATGGCCGCATCGGCAACGCTGCCGTCGCGGACCTGATGAAGGATGTCATTCATCCGGTCGTGGTCACCCACCCCCTGTCCGGCAAGAAGGCGCTCTATGTGAACCCCGCCTTCACCGTGCGCTTTGAAGGCTGGACGGAAGAGGAAAGCCGCCCGCTGATGCAGCAGCTCTTCGCGGAGTGCGCCCGGCCGGAATACACCCATCGCTTTGAATGGAAACCCGGCTCCATCGCTTTCTGGGACAACCGCGCCACCTGGCACTGGGCCCTGAACGACTACCAGGGCCAGCGCCGCGTCATGCACCGCATCACGGTGGAAGGCTGCCCGCTGAGCTAGACGTTGCACCCAAACACCTGTGTCACTCCGCGACTTGATCGCGGAGTCCAGAGCCACGCGGGAATTGCCCTCCCAGTTCTCTCCTGGATTCCGCGATCAAGTCGCGGAATGACAAAGTGGGGATTGGCGAAACGCCCTCTTGCTCAATGCGCCACGCAGCGTCACGCTCCCTTTTTCAACCAAGGTACAGGAGCGCGATGCAATGGATCTCGGCAATTTCTCAGTCAGCCTCGCCGTGAAAGACCTCAAGGTATCCCGCGCCTTCTACGAGAAGCTGGGCTTTTCAAAAATCGAAGGCGACGAAGCCCAGAACTTCCTTATCATGCAGAGCCCGACGGCAATCATCGGTCTTTTTCAGGGCATGTTCGACAGGAACATCCTCACCTTCAATCCCGGCATGGACCGCAACGGCAACACCCTGGACGGCTTCAAAGACGTCCGCGCCATCCAGAAGGCCCTCAAGGAAGACGGCATAGAACTTGTCGAGGAACTGGACCCCTCAGGCTCCGGCCCCGGTCACATCAGCTTCCTCGATCCCGACGGCAACCCGGTGCTTATTGATCAGCATGTGTGATAAGTGGAAAAGCGAATGAATAGGAAATTTGGTAGGCTCCTCACAAGCCTAGAGCCGAAGCGCAAACAATTGCTGGCGATGAAGCCTGCTGGACATAGACGCCTTCCTTCTGATCTCCCAAAGCAGGGTGTCTATTTGTTTAGTGAAGACGGCAAGCCGGTTTATGTCGGTAGGTCGAACAATATTCGTGCGAGATATGGCATGCATCAAAGGCCCAGCTCGGATCACAATGCTGCTAGCTTTGCGTTCCTCCTAGCCAGGATCCAAACAGGACAAGCGACTTCGCTCAAAATGCCTCGTGCGAAACTTGTCAAGAATCGAGCCTTTGCAAAAGCGTTTGACGAGGCAAAAGAGCGTATCCGGGGCATGCAGTTTCGCGCGGTTGAAGAGACTGACCAGACCCGACAAGCACTGTTAGAGATCTATTGCGCAACGGTGCTCAATACTGAGCACAATAACTTTGCCACACACTGAGTTATCCGGTGCTCTCAACGACCTCCAAAAACACCGCCCCGAACTTCTCAAGCTTCCGCGCGCCGACGCCGCTGATCTCAGCCATTTCATCGAGGCTTGACGGGCGCACCATGGCCATCTCCACCAGCGTCTTGTCGGGGAAGATGACATAGGCGGGGACGTTCTGCGCTTTCGCCAGTTCGGTACGTTTGGCCTTAAGCGCCATGAGCAGTTCGCCGTCGCGTTCTGACAGGTCGACGGGCGGCTGCGCCTTGCGCGGTGCCTTGCGGCTGGCGGACTTGGCGCGGCGGCGCTCTGACTTCGCGGGCGGGTGGCGCAGGGCGACGGTCTCGCCCT
>JANQMQ010000108.1 GCA_028279995.1 Candidatus Phaeomarinibacter sp.
ACTTGTGAGCGCCTACTTCATTGTGCGTGCAATTTCCAAGCCCCTGAGACATGCGACCGGGCTTGTCGTGCGGCTTGCGGATGGAGACACGAACTTTGAACTGACCGGCACGAGCCGGACAGACGAAGTCGGCGACATCATGCGTGCCATTGACGCGCTACGCGCGCCGGTGGAAGAGGCCTTCTTCCTCAAGACCGTGATCGAAGATATGCCGCTGGCATTGATGACAGCTGATCCGAAGGATGACTTCAAGATCAACTACGCCAACAAGCAGTCGCTTGAGCAGATCAAGCAGCTTGAAAAGTTCCTGTCGATCACGCCGGAGGAGCTGGTCGGCAGTTCGATTGACGTGTTCCACAAGTCGCCGGAAGTTCAGAGGCGTATGGTAGCGACACCCGAAAATCTACCTCACCGGACCCGCATTGAAGTCGGGGATGAAGTCCTTGACCTCAACGTGTCAGCCATCCTGGACCGCAACGGCAACTATGTCGGTCCGGTCGTCTCCTGGACACTGATCACGGCCATGGTCCGCCTGGCGGATAAGTTCGAGGAAAGCGTTGGTGCGATTGCCCAAGGCGTTGCAAGCGGTGCGACGCAGGCCAAGGGGACCGCTGCGCAGCTTCTCAGTGCGGTTGAATCAGCCAATACCGGTATTTCTTCCGTCGCTGCGGCGGCTGAGGAAGCGTCGGTGAATGTTCAGACCGTTGCGGCGGCAACAGAAGAGATGACGATGTCCATCGGCGAAATTTCGCAGCGCATCTCAGAAGTGTCGACGGTGGCCAGTTCGGCGGTGAGTGAGACAAACGAGTCCGTCGCGTCTCTCAAGCAGCTGGAGGCCGCCAGCATTCAGATTGGCGACATCATCGGGCTGATCACCGATATCGCCGCGCAGACAAATCTGCTGGCGCTCAATGCCACGATCGAGTCAGCCCGTGCCGGTGAAGCCGGCAAGGGGTTTGCGGTGGTTGCCAACGAGGTGAAGGCCCTCGCTACCCAGACGGCCAAAGCCACTGATGAGATCCGCGGGCATATCGAAGAGCTGCAACGGATCACTGGTTCAGCCACCAAGACCATTGATGGCGTTCAGCAGACCAACAGCAAGCTCAATGACATCTCCAATGCCATTGCCGCTGCCATCGAAGAGCAGAATGCGGCGACGGGGGAAATCTCCACCAATGTGCAACAGGCGGCGGATGGGTCTGCGGAAATCTCGCGCACCATTCTCGGCGTCAAGAATGTATCCGAGGAAAACGGAAATGCGGCCCGTTCGCTCTCGGATGCGGCAGAGGGGCTGTCTCAGCAGTCCGAAGACCTGCAAAACGCGGTGGATGAGTTTCTCGCCGAAGTCCGCGTCTCATAGAGGCCGGCCTGTGGACTACACAACGCCGGGGGTGTCACCAACACCTCCGGCGTTGCTGTTGGCGATGCTTCGGTAGAGGTCCAGCCAGCACCGACCATTGGCCTAGTGTCCGCGCTGTTGAGCCAATCTGCCTGCCGGCTCAGGAGTTTCCCACGAACGCATACATGCTCATGCGGCGCGGTCCTCTTCGTTCCTGCTCGTTCTGCGAACCCATTCCAGCTTTTCCGCAACTGGGTTGTTCTCGAAGACATTGATGGACTGGTTGAATGGGGCCTGCCGCTGGACGTCATAACCTGACTGTGCCGGGATCGTCCGTGTCCAGATGAGGTCACAGCCGGGGTATGGCAGCAGAGTCTTGACCTTTGCCTGGGCATTCGCATCCAGCGCATCGAACTCCTCACGCAGCCGTTCCAGGCAGTAGACGCGGTAGCGCGAAACGGGAACGTTCGTGTAGCGGCAGCCCTGCACCGTCATTTCCATCCGGTTTTCCCCCCGGTCAAATGCGAGGGCGGTTTCGGCGAGTTGGACAAGGTGGGTTTCGGCGATCTCCCGCAGCATGGGCTCTGCGTCATCTGGCACCGATGACAGCAGGGCGGACTGGCTGATGGTCTGGCCCGCATGCCAAGTGCGGGCGACCCACTCAGCAACCCCTGGCCAGTCGTTGCGCATGATGGCGGCCGGCGTGGGGTCCTGTCCGAAATGGCGCAGCATCGGACCCATCAGGCCGATGTCGGCGATGGATGGGCTGTCGCCAAGCAGGAATGGGCGGTTCTTGAGCATGGTCAGCATGTTGCGCATCGCGTTGTAGAAACCTGCTTCCACATGATCCCATGTGATGTCGGTCACACCGTCGTTGACCACATAGCCGCGGCGCTGACGGGTTCTTATGATGAAGCGGCGGACGAAGCGCGGCAGCCGCAGATGGGTGGTGATTTCGTCGGCCAGGATGCGCGAGAGCAACTCGCGGTCATGCTCATAGCTCCAGCGAAAGTGCATGGCGGGACGCCACAGCCATTCGTCCGCGTAATCTTCTATTAAGAGGGCAATAAAGCGCACGACCGGGTCAGCCGGCATGACCGGGCGATCAGGGTGCTCGGTCTCGAGGTGCTGGATGATCGGTGTTGAGTCCGACATCCAGCGGCCATCTTCCCGCTCGATGATGGGTACCTGCACGGCACCGGCCAGCTTTCTGATCCGCGGCTGATCGGCGAAGGGATGTTCCATCTCGTAAGGGAGGCCCTTGTAGCGCAGATATGTCTCCAGCTTCCCGGTGAAGTAAGACACCGATACACCCCAGACTTTCATGGCTCTATCTCCCGACTGTTTTCAATCTGCTGCGGCGGATACCGGCAGCATTCTTTGACACTAGGGACGTGCTGCGGCTTAAAATGCTAAAAAGTTACATTTGAGACCAGTTATTTGGGACGCCGTCATGAAGGTGCTGCGCGCCAAGGCAAAGACGCTCTATGACCTCCTGCCGGATGATGTGATGGACCGTGTCCTTGAGGCCGGAACATCGCGGAAATTCAAGGACGGCCAGATCATTCAGCAGCGCGGCGATGACCGTCAGGGCGTATCGGTTCTGACGGATGGCCAGATCGTGGCGGGAAATGCTGGGCTCGACGGGTCATTTCTGGTGTCGGCGCTGTTGCGCCCGGGCGAGACATTTGGCGAGTTCACGGTATTTGCCGGTTTGCCGCATACCCACACCCTGTGGGCGCAGGGCGACACGCAGATCACCTTCATCAAAGGGAGTGTGTTCAAGAAGCTGATGGATGATGAGCCGTTGCTTGCGCATGCGATGGTGACGTTCACTCTGCTGCGCAACTATGAGCTGATCGAGTTTGTGGACGCGCAACGACGCCTGTCGCTACGTGTGAGAATTGCACTGTTGCTGTTGACGTCGATCGGTCCTGAAGCCGATCGCGAAACAGTTGAGTGCCGGCAGGAAGACTTGGCGGTCATGCTCGGTGTTTCCCGCGTGGCCGCAGGCAAGGCGCTCAAGCGGATGGAACAGGACGGTCTGGTGCATCTGCATTATGGGCGTGTTGAAGTGCCGGACGTGGCCCGGCTGAAAGCTGAGGTGGCTGCTGAAGATCAGTTCTATCCCATTGTGGAGCGCTGATCGTCTGGGAGCCCGCTGTCTCTCCCGGGCAGCCGGGCAACCGCATTTCTTGCCAATGAGTTCAGGAACGCAGCCGCAATAGTGCATTTGCACTATTCCGGACCGCATCTTTATGCGGCACTTGAGAGGCCTTTGCAGCGCGGACTGCCACGCCTCCCGGCAGACCAGCGCAAGGGGGTTGCTGTGCGCGTATCATTCACTCCATCTGTCGGGCCCTTGGGTGCCTTTGTTGCACTTTCACTGCTTCTGGCTGGCGAGGCAGTCCGCGCGCAGACGCTTGATCTGCCTGAGGATGCCGCAGCGGAGGCACATGCGGTTTCCTCGGATGGCGCTCTGGTTGTTGGTGAGGCGGGTGGGCAGGTCGCCCAGTGGACACAGGCAGGCGGCGTTGCAAGCCTGGGGACCAACGGCGTCGCACTGGATGTGTCCGGAGATGGCAGCGTGATCGTCGGTCACACCCCTGGGGCCAATGGCAGGTCTATTGCCTTTCGCCGTACCCAGGCCGGCGGAATTCAAACGCTGGGTGTCATTGGCAGTGATGGCACTGCGTTTCTGGATGAATCAAAGGCGGAAGGTATTTCGCGGGACGGCGCTGTGATTGTCGGCAGCAGCCATGATGCAACGGTCTTTGCCACGCGTGCTTTCCGGTGGACGCAGGCAGGCGGCATGCAAAGCCTGGGCACGCTTGCCGGTGGCAATGCATCTTTCGCCTATGGGGCGTCAGCCGACGGGTCTGTGGTTGTTGGCAGCTCCAATTCTGCAACCAGCGCGGGACAGGAGGCGTTCCGGTGGACACAGGCGGGCGGCATGGTGGCGCTTGGAAAGCTCAATGCGGGGAACTCGTCCGAGGCGTTTGCTGTATCTGATGACGGTACGGTCGTGGTTGGCCAGGCCGCGGACGGCGCGGCCTTCAACTCGCTGAGGGCTTTTCGGTGGACACAGGCGACGGGGCTGCAGAGCCTTGGGGTTCTCAATTTCGGGACTTCGTCGCAGGCCCATGACATTTCCGGCGATGGTCTTGTGATTGTCGGCGGTGCCAATGATGGTGCCGGCGGTAACCAGCTGCGGGCATTCCGATGGACGCAGGCAGGTGGCATGCAAACAGTCGAGGACTGGTTGCGCGGGCAGGGTGCCGTCATTGCCGCTGATGTCACGCGGATTGCCAATGGGACCAACTCAGACGGCACGGTCATTGTTGGCCGTACCGCAGATGGCAAGATGTTCATTGCCCGAGGCGGGGCAGACGGTGCCGGCGGAGGAGGCGGCGGTGGCGTCCCTGCACCCGCGCCAGCTCCCGTTGCCACGCAACGTCAATCAATTCCTGCAGGCCTTATCACGGTCGATGATCTGTCACGCAGTATTGCGAGCACTGCGACCGCCAACAGCGGTGTAGCTGCGACTATCGGCACGTCGCTCAACGGTGCGGGCAGTCGACCGCTGGATCGACGGGCCGGCGGTGATGGAAAGTCTGTCGTGTGGCTGACGGGCGATTGGGGCCGGGAGGACCATGGGGCACGGGACGGTACCTTGTCCCTGGGTGAGTTTGGTGTGGGACATGATCTGGGACCGGTTCAGACTAATCTGGTCGGGGGGTATGCCCATATGCGTCAGGATACACTGCTTGGCGGTAGCACCGAGGTTGATGCGGGATATGCGAAGGTGGAAGTGCTTTCGCAGCTCACCGGTGATGAGCGTGACGGGCTGTGGCTTGTTCTGACGGGTGTGGGTGTCTGGGGCAAGGCAGCTGTGCAGCGCAACTACCTCACAAATGGCGGTTTGACGGATAGCTCCAAGGGGACGTCTGATATCGAGGGGTATGGTTTTCGTGGCCGACTCGAGTGGGAACAGCTGATTGACCATGTATCTCCGTATACGGAATTATCTTGGTCGCGCACCTGTTTAGCTGGTTATACCGAATCCGGCGGTGCATTTCCGGTTGCATTCAATGAGAACTGTGACTCCGCGACGGAAGCACGTCTGGGAAGCGACCTTGCCTACCCAATAGACGACAGTGTCCGTCTTCTCGGCATTGTCGAAGGTGTTCACAGGTTCGAAGAAACAGCCAATGGTGTTTCAGGTCAGGTTATCGGTCTTGGTGGCTTCAGCTTTGCCGGGGCAAAGAATGAACAGACCTGGGCGCGTGGCGGTGCAGGTGTTGAGTTTGATCTGGACGCCGCTTCACTATCCTTCATGGCCAATGCGAGCACCGTCGGCGAGACACCGTCCGTGCTGCTGTCTTCATCTTTGCGGGTTCGGTTTTAGACTGCCCTTGGGTATCGAAGCCGCCTCGCCAGTACGGCGAGGTGGATCAGTGCGGCCCCGAAGAAGAGCAGCACCGGAACAATCAGTCCTGGACCGAAGAACAGCTGCAGCCGCGTCTGGGTGGGAAAGTTGAAGGTCTGCTCTATGGCGGCCGTCTTGAACAGATGCGCACCGGGGAAGCCTTCATAGGTTGCGACTCTTGCGAGGTCGCGGCGGGAGCGATAGCGGACCATGGAGATGAAGTCCCATTCGGTTGTTTCGCCGGTGCCGAATGTGTCGACATAGGGACCTGTCTTGTCAGCCACCAGCACCGGATGCCCGGCGCTTAGAAACAGGCGACCCAGGAAAGCGTTTGAGTAGATGGATAAGAGCCTGGCAGGGTCCGTCGGTTCGCCGGTCTGGGGGTTCGGTTGCTTGGTGGCATGTAGCTTGATGACATTGAGCATCACAAACTCCCGGCCGTCGTCTGCCTCGAGAAAGCGCCGCAATGTCTTAAGGGCTTGGGGGTCGCCTTCCGGGCGGGAGGCCAGCTGATCCATGTAGGTGTCGATTTCGGCTGACGTCAGCGGCCCGCTCCAGTTGTGATACCAGGCCGTGAAGGCGAGTGAGAGGAAAAGCGCGGTTCCCCAGATCCAGATGCTGCGGGTCAGGCTCTTCATTGCGGCGTCCTTGCTGGTCATGATGCGGCGGACGCATAAATTGGCATTGTTAATGTCAATTGTCCATGCGGCTCAGCTTCTCTGCCGCCTTGCGTCTGCAATGACGCGCAAGTACATGTGGTGTCACCGGAATCAGTCATACGGATACCCAGATGCAGGTCATCGCACTCGTCGCGCTTTTCATTCTCGATATCGCCTGGTGGTTCGTCATCATCAGCGTGATCCTGAGCTGGCTCATCGCCTTCAACGTGCTCGATACCCGCAATAACTTCGTCTACCAGATCGCCAACATGTTCCATCAGCTGACGGAACCGCTGTACCGGCCGATCCGCAACTTCATGCCTGATCTGGGGGGCATTGATCTGTCACCGCTCATTGTGCTTGTCGCGATATATGCCCTGCGCGTGAGCATCATCACCTACATGCTTTAGCCTGCGCCTCTTCCCACCACGTGATACTTTCAGGAAATACCGCCCATGCCTGCCACGCTGATCGACGGCAAGACCTACGCTTCCAGAGTGAAGGAGCAGGTCACTGCGGGCGTGGCGGCGTTTACGGCAGAAACAGGCAAGACACCCGGTCTTGCGGTGGTGCTTGTCGGGGAAGATCCGGCCAGCAAGGTCTATGTGGCGTCCAAGGCCCGGGTGAGTGGCGAGGTTGGTATCCGCTCCATTGAGCACAGGCTTCCTGCCACTACGTCTCAGGATGAGTTGCTGGCGCTGGTGCGCACCCTCAATGCGGACCCGGATGTGAATGGCATCCTGGTGCAGTTCCCGGTGCCGGACCAGATTTCCCAGCAGGCGGTGATCGATGCGATTGATCCGACCAAGGATGTGGATGGCCTGCACCCGCTGAATGCGGGCCGCCTTGTCAGCGGACTGGATGCGATGGTGCCGTGTACGCCTTACGGTGCCTATCTGATGCTTAAAGGCGTGCGCGAGGATTTATCGGGGCTCAAGGCGCTGGTGATCGGCCGGTCCAATCTTGTCGGCAAGCCCGTGGCGCAATTGCTGCTCAAGGAGAACTGCACTGTCACGATGGCGCATTCCCGCACCAAGGATTTGCGGGCCGAGGCGCGGGCGGCTGATGTTCTGGTTGCTGCCATCGGGAAGCCCAATTTTGTTCAGGGCGATTGGGTGAAACCGGGCGCGCTTGTGATTGATGTGGGCATCAACCGCATTCCGGCGCCTGAGAAGGGCGAAGGCAAGACGCGCCTTGTTGGCGATGTTGATTTTGCAGCCGCTTCCGAGATTGCCGGGGCGATTACACCGGTGCCCGGCGGTGTCGGGCTGATGACGGTTGCGTGCCTGATGCGCAATACGCTCATCGCAGCCCATCGACAGGCTGGACTGCCGGACCCGGCGGTCTAGACCTCAGACATTTTCAAACAGGGAGACGGGACATGCAGACACGGCAACTGGGCACTCTGTGGCCTGTCAGCGCCCTGACCCTTGGCGGCGGTGGTCTGGGGCAGCTGTGGGGTGAGACCACGCGCGATGAGGCCGTTGCCACCGTGCGTGCCGCCGCTGATGCGGGCGTTACCCTTTTTGACATGGCGCCGGCC
>JANQMQ010000542.1 GCA_028279995.1 Candidatus Phaeomarinibacter sp.
GCCGCCCGCGGCGGCGTTCGGTATCATGCTTGGCAGCGGCAACACGGCTGCGGCCGCCAGTGCAGCCCTGCTGCTGGCGGTCAATATCGCCTGCGTCAATCTGGTGGCGCAGATCGTGTTTGTGGCCAAGGGCATTGGCCCGCGCACCTGGGCAGAGAAAAAAGCCTCGCGGCCGGCCCGCTATATCAATGCCACGGTCTGGTTGCTGACGGTGCTGATCCTATCGGGCGCCATCTGGTACGCGCGGGAGAGCGGGGGCGTGGCACCCGACCAGGGCTTCACGTCCCCGGTTTCTGCGTCGCCTGCAGCTCAGCCAGAGTCAGCCGAGTAGCTGTGCGCGGGTAAAGAAAGACCTGTTGACCGGGCTCAGGGGTTTTTGAGTCAGACGCTCGTTCGCCATCGCTTCGGCAACGCCTTTCATGTTGCCGCGCAGAGCGGCTTCCGTCAGCGTCCAGTCAATGACATCACGCTGCGCGTGACTGCCACCATAGCTGTTCACGATGTAGCGCGCGGGATGGAGCATCTCGACGGCGGATACGTAGTCGCCCTTCTGGAAGGCGGCAAAGCCCTCTATCAGCTGCTCGCCACAGGCTATCCACCACCGGCCAACTTCGCTGATATCGGTCGCGTTGGCGCGATAGTCCGCCAGTAGCTCGTCCACATCGTGCATCCGGTCGGCGCCCAGATAGGCCATGGCGGCATGCAGGTCATTGAACGGGTAGAGCCTGCCGTCGGCATGTTCCTTCCAGGCATCCGCAATTGCGATCCACCGGTCACCCGTGTCGATCCCCTGCAGGCTGAAGCGCCAGAGCAGGGCGGAGGCGTCCACGAGGTCAACGGCGATGTTGCTTGGTTCACCCCAGACATGGTCATCGTAAAGCTTGAGGGCTTCGGCGTTCTGTTCCAGGTCGAGGTGGAACAGGGCTCGGTGCCACCAGTTGTGGACCTGAAAGAAATTGCCGACGTCGGCCCAGTGCGGCTCGCGGGCGATCATCCAGCCGATGCCGTCCTCGGCGCGGCCCTGCATCTCCATGACATGGGCGACAGCATGATGCGCCCAGCAATCAGCCGGCTCCTGGGCAATCGCTTCACGGCCTGAGGCTTCCGCCGCCTCGTAGTCACCCGCTTCTTCCAGTCCGAAGGCGTGCATGCCCAGCAGGAAAGAGCGGCCGTGCATGTCTTCGGGCCATTGGGGCAGAGCGCGTGAGATGCGGTCGCGCAAATCGCGGGCATTGGCACGGAAGAAATCAATCAGATGCCCAGTCTGCAGCGCCGCAATATCATGCGGCCATTCCATGGAGTGGCGGTCGAGCTGCAGGGCGGCCTTGGTCCAGTTGCCCTCCACCACATGGGCGGCGGCCTTGGCGTGACTGGTTTCCCGGTCGTCCAGTGTGAGCTTGGCAACGGTTGAAAGTATGTCTGCCGCGGCTTTGGTCGCTGCAGGTTCGGTCGCCGTTGCGAACATGTGCGCCTTGAAGAGATGCGCCATGGCGAAGTCCGGTGAGGCTTCAATGGCGGCATCCACCTTTGCGATAGGATCGCCTGCATAGCGGTTGAAGTCGTCAAGCGCATCAGTGAAGAGTGTGGCTGCCTCCGGTGAAGCGCCGTTGAGGGACAGTCCCTGTTTGTCGGTCTGCATGATAAGTGTCCTGCGAATGTCGGAACGGGATCAGTTTGCGCGGGCTACCTCGAGCCATACAAGCTGCCGACCAATTACCTTGCTCGTAAGTACCGCCGCCATGTGCCGGAAATGGCAGAACTGCGGCTGCGCTGTCAGCCTTTCGGGCCGAATAGCAGCCATGCAATCAGCCCGATCACCGGCAGGAAGAGCAGAACGATGATCCATATCGCCTTGCTCAAGGCTCCGGCGCCGGATTGCACGACCTTTATGATGGCCCACAGGATGATGACCAGCCAGATCAGGCTGAAAATGCCGGTGACTTCAAATCCAAGCATGGTGTGTTCTCTTTCGTTTTCGGTCCGCGCCGGTATGCTTTTCACATGCGGCGGGGTTCGCTCTTGAATATCACATGTGGGGAGTGGGGACATGGAAGACCAGCGCGGATATCACCGCAAAGAGATCTCGTTTTTGAGCAGTGGCTATACCTGTAGAGGCTGGCTTTATCTGCCGGACGGCGTCACGGCAGCACCGCTGGTCATCATGGCGCATGGTTTTTCAGCTGAGCGGACTTTCCGGTTGCCCGCCTATGCGGAGCGCTTTGCACAGGCCGGTCTTGCCGTCTTGCTGTTCGACTATCGCAATTTCGGAGACAGTGACGGTACGCCGCGCTTTCTGGTGGACCCCACCCGTCATGTCGCGGACTGGCGGCAGGCGCTTGCGTTTGGGCGCACGCTGCCGGACGTCGATACCACCCGCATTGCGCTGTGGGGGTCGTCCTTCTCCGGTGGCCATGTCATCACGCTTGCGGCGGAAGACCCCGGCATCAGCGCGATCGTGGCGCAGGTACCCTATGTGGGTGGCATTGAGGTCAAACTTTCGCTCGGCAACACGCTCAAAGCTGCGGGTAGCATCATCGGCGATAAGATCGCCGCTTTGTTCGGCAGCGCTGTCACAGTTCCGATCGTCGGTCCTGAGGGATCATTTGCCTGCATGGCCTCGTCCGAAGCGATGCAGTTTCTGGACATTGTTGATGACGCCTCAGACTGGAACAACCGCGTTCCGGCACGAGCGCTCGTGACCCTTGGCGCCTATCAGCCGCGGGATGTGGCTGACAAGGTAACCTGTCCGGCGCTTGTGGTGGTCGGGGAAGCGGATGAAACAACACCGCCTGATCTGGCCCGCGCCGCTGCGGCCAGGATGCCGAAAGCGGAGGTGACGTCCTTTGATGCCGGTCATTTCGAGGTCTATCTGCCGCCGCTCTTCGATGAGGTTGTCGGCCAACAGACCACGTTTCTGGCAAAGCACCTCGCCGCCTGACGACCATCTTTCTTTCTCCCCCGGGACCGACCTCGCTCACCTTTCGGGTGCGCATTGAAGCCATGCGCGCATTCAGCTAGAAACCAGCCAACTTCGCTCATGATCGCGGCCCGCTACCCGGCGAGAGGCCGCTTCGACAAACACAAGGTTTCCGCTCAATGGCCTCTTATCAGTACGTCTATGTGATGGACGGTCTTTCCAAGACCTACCCCGGCGGCAAGCAGGTGCTCGACAACATCCGACTGTCGTTTCTACCCGGCGTGAAGATTGGGGTGGTCGGTCTCAACGGCGCGGGTAAATCGACGCTGCTGCGCATCATGGCAGGCGTGGACAAGGAGTATCAGGGCGAGGCCTGGGCTGCTGAAGGTGCCAAGGTCGGCTATCTGCAGCAGGAGCCGGAGCTCGACGGTTCAAAGAATGTCCGTGAGAACGTGATGGAAGGCGTGGCGGAGCTCACCGCCAAGCTTGAGCGTTACAACGAGCTCGCCATGAACTATTCGGATGAGACTGCTGAGGAGATGTCTCAGCTGCAGGACGAGATCGACGCCAAGAATCTGTGGGACCTGGACAGCCAGGTTGAGATGGCGATGGATGCGTTGCGCTGCCCCGAGCCGGATGCGGATGTCACCAAACTCTCAGGCGGTGAACGCCGCCGCGTTGCTCTGTGCAAGCTGCTGCTTGAGAAACCCGACCTGCTGCTGCTCGACGAACCGACCAACCATCTGGACGCCGAAACCATCGCCTGGCTGGAGAAACACCTGCGCGAATATCCCGGCGCCGTCCTGATGATCACCCACGAT
>JANQMQ010000225.1 GCA_028279995.1 Candidatus Phaeomarinibacter sp.
ACGGGGGACATGTAGTGCCCCCAGCTGCCGGCCTGCTGGTGCTCACCGGCTGCCTTGCACGCGGCCTCGATCGCGGGCAAGACCGACCTGTCTCCGGTCTTTAGGTAGTACTCCGAAAGATAGATGACCTGATAGCCCAGGTGCCAGGTGCTACCCGAGGGCCGTCTCGACACCGCGTCACTCAGGGCCTTGGCAAAACGCCTGTTGTTTTCGGCGTACCGGGGATGATCAAGTGAAAGGAGGAATAGCGCCCCCATGACTTGCGTGAGGCCGCCCTTCTGCTTGGCGTCGAACCAACCCTCTGGCGTTTGTAAGCCGACAAGGTAGTCCGCGTGGGCTTGAATGATTTTCGATGACTTCGGGCAGTCGATCGGCCAGGAGTCGCCGTATGCTCTGAGTTTCGGGACACGCACGCTCACCGTGCCGTTTCGTCGATCACGCTTGATCTTGACGCGGAGAACGCCATTGGATGCCTCAGCCCCCGCGAGGGCTTGGCCGAGTGCAACACGCGGGTCTTCCCCATCAGTCGGCAGGTTGTTCACGCTGACAATGACGTCATTGGGCTTGAGTTGCCTGGCCGCTGGTGTACCTGGATCGACCCGCACCACATTGACAATAGGCCCGGGCTCGATCTGTAACCACGCCCCGGTGACACCGTACTGAAACGTTGGGTACGCGCTGTTCTTGGCAACCTTGCTCGAAGAGGCCGCGTGCACCTGAATCACACAAAGAGCAACAAGAATAAAAGCGATAGATTTCTTCATCAGATTCTGATTCCGTACGGGAGCCTGGTGCTTAAGCATGTCAATTTGTCCTCAAACCACGGCAAACTTACCCCATAAACAAGTCGCCACGACAAGCCGGCTGCTCAGCCCCCAACCTATTTCGGCGCTTGCGCTGCCTCAGCATAAGCCTTTGCAAGACGTTCACCCAACACGAGCGTTCCGTCTGCGTCAAAGTGGATCTTGTCTTTCATGCTCAGGTCATCGACCAGCACAAGGTATGCATGATCGTCTGCTTCTGCAACATTCTCTTGGGCTTTACTAATCTGTTCGAATTGCTCGCGTTTGATTCTTTCCTGGTTCGTCCCTAGCCGGTTAAACAGGAATGGGAGGTCCTTGCCAAAATATTCGCGGATCGCCGCGATGAACTCCGTCAAGTCCGATTCATATTGCTCTGTGGTTCTTCCTTCCACCGCGTCACTCTCCCCCTGCACCCAGACCATCCCGGCGATCTCGAAGGTGTGGCCGGCCTTCTTCAGCGCATTGAGCCCGGCTTTGACCCTGTTCAGGAACCGGGTGTACTGTTTGCCGTCAGGCACCGCCCAGTCTTCGTACAGGTCCGTGCCACCAGCGGCGTACTTGATCATCATGAAATGCTCGTCCGGGAATACATCCGCGATCGTGCGACCGAAAGAGAGTTCAGGACCAAACCCCGGGTTCGGTTTTAAAGGGCCGAAATAGCCGTTCGACGAGAAAAGCACATCGGCCTGCGGCTGTTGATAATCTTCTGGGAGGTTTTTGGGGTTTGCTCTGCCGTCCATGTTTGACTGGCCGCCGAAGAGAAACACCTTGTAGTGATCCGCCGAGACCGGAAACGTAACATTTAAAAGCAACAGCAGCAGTGCAATCCAAGCGACAAACAGCTTGTGATCCGTCAGGGTCAATATCTTTCCCTTGATCAACACTTCAGATCCCATCCTTCCACGTCGGCACCCACTTGAGGTCCCAGAGCTGGCGTGTCTCAATTGTTTCGCCGTGACCGTCCATAAAGCTGACATTGGTTTTGTTGCCGTGGAAGTTCGTCAGGAAACGTCCAAGCATCCCATGCCCGCCTACGTTTGCCGTAGTGAAATTGCCGAAATCACCGGCCGGCGGCCGTGGGTCGTCTTCATCTGGCCAACCGTCGATCCAGTTGCCGTCGGTGAAGATCGGCCGCTCGCTGGGCAGCCTGATGTTGCTGAGGATGTCAGGGAAGCCGTTCTCGTTGTAATAGCGGTTATCAGTCCTAGGCCATGCAATACTGGGATACTGCGATTCATACCTGGTGGTAAACAGGTAGCCATTCATCGTATAGCTGCCACGCGCCCTGACCGCGCCCCTGAACACCCAGGCCTTGTCCGGGTCGCCTTGCACGTTGGTTGCGGACGGGAGCAACTCGCCGTCAACCTGTGAGTCTGGGCAGAGATACACCTCACCATCAATGAGTGTTTGTCCACTCTGCCGCCATTCGTTGCCACCGACGTAATCGACAAGGGTTTGCGTCCATACCACATCCTCCCTCTGCAAGTACTTCGGCAACTCTTCTTTATTGTCTACTGCGTAGGTATAAATGGCCGTACCGAGCTGCCGGGTGTTGGACAGGCACTGGGCAAGCCTGCCGCTTGCGCGTGCCTGGCTCAATGCGGGGAGCAAGATCGCGATCAGCAGCGCGATGATACTGATGACGACGAGTAGCTCGATAAGGGTGAAGGCTTTTCGCATGGGTCTTCGACTTCAAGGTTAGAAATGATCAGGGATTCATATAGGCGTCTACATCGGGCCAGTACCCACTGACGTGTCCACCGACTGGTGCCGAGAACCTGACAAGCACGTCGGTACTCTCGAAGGCTACCGAGCCGTCCATCCGAGCAACGTTAGAGCCACTGGCGCCTACTGATTGCGGGGTGGCATTCGTGTCGGTCGTGGTGATTAGACCACTAGGGCCGTGCGAAAATGAAGAGCCACTGGGGGTAAAGGTCCCTGATTCAAGCACGTCTGATGCGGTGATCAGATCGGGATCATCATCAATAT
>JANQMQ010000244.1 GCA_028279995.1 Candidatus Phaeomarinibacter sp.
GCATGCCTATGACAGCTCCGACACAGAAGCTGTGTCAGGTCCGGAATTGCAGCCGTCCCGCAAGTCCCGCCTGGCACCAACCCGCCTCAAGGCAGTGGCATTGCCGGGGGACGGCATTGGCCCGGAAATCATGGAAGCGGTACAGCGGGTACTCATCGCTGGTGGTGCGCGGATTGACTGGACAACATGCGAGGCCGGAGCATCGGCAAACGAGAAGGGCGCTGCTTCGGGTCTGCCGCGCGAGACCCTGGACGAAATTGCCGCCGCCGGACTGGTGCTTAAGGGGCCGCTTGAGACCGGTATCGGAACCGGCGGCAAAAGCGCCAACGTAACCCTGCGCAAGCACTTTGAACTCTATGCGAATGTGCGGCCTGCACGGCGGCTTCCCGGTGTCATCACACCCTTCATGGACCGCGATATTGACCTGGTGGTCGTGCGCGAGAATGTCGAAGATCTGTATGCTGGTATCGAGCACATGCAGACGCCTGATGTCGCCCAGTGCCTCAAGCTCATTACCCGGGCGGGATCCGAAAAGATAGCAAAGGCAGCTTTTGCACTGGCAAAGGCCGAAGGCCGGTCGCGGGTCACCTGCGCCAGCAAAGCCAACATCATGAAGCTGTCCGAAGGCCTGTTCAAACAAGCTTTCGAGGATGTGGCGGCCAAACAACACGATGTCGCATCCGATCACATGATCATCGACAATCTGGCGCACCGGTTGGTGATGTCGCCTGAAGACTTTGACGTGATCTGCACCACCAACATGAACGGGGACATCATCAGCGATCTGACGGCAGGTCTGGTGGGTGGCCTCGGCCTCGCGCCCAGCGCCAATCTTGGCGCACGGATGGCCATGTTCGAAGCGGTGCACGGCTCCGCCCCTGACATCGCCGGCAAGGGCCTGGCAAATCCGACTGCGCTGCTTCTGGCGGCCATCATGATGCTGCGCCAGGGCGGCAAGCTGACGGCGGCTGAGCGGATTGAACACGCGCTGTATGTCACGCTTGAGGATGGCAAGGAACTGACCGCCGACATGGCTGGTCCTCGCGGTGTCGCGGCAGGATCGACCGCAGCATTTGCCGACCGGATTATCAGCAATCTTGGCCGCAGGTCACAGGCATGTCCTGACGCGCCCAAGTCAGCGCTGAAAATGCCCAAGAGCAAGCCTCAGACAACAGCCGTATCCGCAGCGACGACCCGGTCAGATGCTGGTGTGGACATTTTTGTGGAGTATGGCGGTTGCCCGACGGACCTTGCGGCCTGCCTCAAGGCGGCAACTGTGGACATGCCCTTTACGCTTGCGATGATCTCGAACCGCGGCCTCAAGGTGTATCCGGGCACGGTTCCCATGGCTGACTTCGCGGACCACTGGCGCTGCCGTTTTGCAAGCCGGGTGCCGCAGGATGATCTGCCGGAAGACCAGCTTGCCGAACTCATGACACGCATCTCCAGTTTTGCCCGGTGGTGCCATGTGGAGCGGCTCCAGATGATTGATGGGGCGCCTGGCTTCTCGGTGGCACAGGGTCAGTAACCAATCACGCCAAACCGTTTGTGCAGGGCGTTCCCTCCCCCGGATGATCCGGCACAAGCGACCTCGCCCGTCATATGCATGCTTCTGACCCGTGGCATGTGTGTGGCGGGCGAACTCTTTTTGGGGTTTGCCGTGCGGACCCAGTCGCTCCGGGGCTTGGCGCGTTGTATCAAAACCCTGTAAGAGAAGCTCTTCAGGCTGCGGCGGCGTCCGCAGCGCAGGGGAGCTTGATCTCAGTGCACGTATCATCGTTTTTCGACGACGAACTGGAAGAACATGCAGCAGTGGTTGCGGCAACACGGGCCGAGCTGCGCGGCGCCTTTGAGGCGCTGGTTGATGTGTGTATGTCCAGCCTGAACAATGGCGGCAAGCTGTTGTTGTTCGGCAATGGCGGTAGTGCATCTGACGCCCAGCATCTGGCAACAGAGCTGACCGTCCGCTACATCAACAACCGGCCGGCCATAGCGGCAATCGCATTGACGACCGACACAAGTGCGCTGACGGCAATCGGCAATGATCTGGGGTTTGAGCATCTTTTTGCCCGGCAGATTGAAGCAATAGGCAAGCCGGAAGATGTGGCGATCGGGATTTCAACATCCGGCAAAAGCCCGAATGTCATCCGTGGACTGACGGTCGCAAAAGACATGGGGCTGTCGACGGCTGCGCTCACCGGCGGCCAGGGGGGTGATCTGCCGGGTCTTGCGGATCCGCTGCTCATTGTGCCGTCGACCACAACCGCACGGATTCAGGAAATGCACATCACGCTCGGGCAGATGTTGTGCGGTGCCCTTGAGACGTCGCTGGGATACACCAGCTGAGCCAGCCAGACGTCTGATCCTCAGCTGATCT
>JANQMQ010000252.1 GCA_028279995.1 Candidatus Phaeomarinibacter sp.
TTTCTTCGGCAAGGCGCTGGTGATGAAAGACAATCAATGGACATGGGTGGACCCGGACGCGGAAGTGACATCTATCACCATTGACGGGGAAACCTTCGACGCGCGGCCCATGAGCACTCTGGACACCATGAGCCTGCGCCCCGCGACGAATGCAGCCGACATCAGCTTTCATCTCGGCATTGCCAATTCGCGCGGCACACGCGCCGGTGGCGCAGCCTCCCATGACATGCAGATCGTCATGACCGGAACAGATACAAGTGGGAAGACCATCACCCGCACCCGCCTCGTGACAGACCCCCGCGGTCAGGCTCAGCTGACCGCCACCGGAGCCGCCCTCGCCGTGCAGCGTGCCATCGGCGGAGACGGGAACCCCGCCCCGGCGCCGGGCATCCACATGCCGGAAACCATTCTCGATGCGGCGGCCTATACAGCCCGTCTCACGACAGAATTTGGCATCAGTGTTGAAGACAGCGGCACGCCCTAGGCCGGTACGCCTCGCGCAGAGGCTCAGAAATTCGGCGCAACTGCGTCCTGCGGCAGGGTCCAGGCCTGACCGCGTTCCAGTTCAGTGAGCCCGCCAAACACATGGGCGCCCAGCTCCTGAACAAGGTCACCACCGGTCTGCGCATTTGTCAGCACCACCAGGGCCGCCCGCGCCTTCGGCTCGACAATGAGAATGCTGGAGTAGCCGGGATTTGACCCCCACTGCCACAGCGTGCGCTGGGTCTCACCATCCAACAACCGGCGGTCGCGCACACCGATACCAAGACCCCAGGCAAGCCCGTCCGGCGCCCCGTGTCCGACACTGACGTGCGGCCGAGTCATCTCCAGCATGTCCGCTTCCGCCAGCAGCCGTGGCGCGATGATCTCCTGCGCGAACAGGGCAATCTCGCCGGCTGTGCCGCGCAACGACGAGGCGGGATGCACGTCACCCGCGGCGCGTAGCGGCAACGGCACACTCATCACCATCAGCGGTGCAAGCGAGAATAAGCCAAGGACAAGGGACAGCCGTGTCCAGAAGGCCCCCGACATCTCTTCGCGCCGCACCAGTGTTCCCGGGCGCGGCCGGGTGAACCCGAGCAGGTGGAACACCATCCGCCACAGGACGGAAACAAGCGCCAGGCACAGGAGAAAAATGATGGCGATCAGGAACACTGCGGTGATGAGCCCCAGGCCAACCAGCTCCAGCAGGAAAATGATCGTCGCCAACCCTGCCAGCACGGCAGGCGCCACCAGATGCCTCGCTTCCATGTGCGGCCGGTGCATGATGATGCGAACAACAAAGAAAGCGATCGCCGAGACCACCACAAACACGATCGCGAAAGGCGCGAAGACCAGCGCGAGCGGCATCCACAGGCTCACATGGCCTGTGGCGACCCGGCTCATCTGTTCATCCGCAAGCGAAAACCCCGTGGACGCCATTCCAAGCGGATCGAGTACCCGCATCCGTGCCACATCGGCAAACGGGCGCTGCTCATGCGCCGTCACTGCATAGCCCAGATACCCGAACCCTTCCCCGGCATAGGCGAACGAACCTCCAGGAGATGTCAGGAGATGATGTGTGTTCCGGCGAATGTCATTCGACAGACCCGACGTATGCGTGAGTACCTGTTCCAGCGTAATCGAAGGCACCCGCCCGTCAGCACCCGGCTCCAGCCAGGGTGGTTCAAGCCCAAGCCCTACATCCTTGTCGAGGCTTAGCTTGCCGGCCGCCACCAGCTGCAAGGCGACATGGGCGGCGACGGGTTTGGAGAGAGACGCCGCTTCAAAAATCGTGTCCGTCGTCACAGGCGTACGGCCAATGACATTGCGGATGCCGAAGGCACGCTCATAGACCATGCGGCCATCGCGGATGAAGGCCACCTGCGCGCCGGGCACATTGTCCTTTTCCATCAGCCTTGGAACAAAGGCATCAAGCGCCTGGGCGATTTCCTTGTCGTCCCAGTCGAGCATTCCCGTGTCCGCCCGCGCAGATGCCGCAATCACACCGGCCACAAGCAGTGCCAGTACAGCAGCGGCATATGGGCGGATAGTGTGCATCAGTGCAGTGTATCCTTGCCGCCAGGACCATCACCCGTCATTGCCTTGAGATCATCAAGCGAAAACTCTTCAAGCGGAATGCGCGGCTTCTGGAAGGCCAGCCGCAGCGCATCAATCTGCATGCGCACCTCATCCTCCAGCGGCCCTCGTGCCTCTGCATCCACCAGCTGTTTGAGCTCATCCCGGTTCTTGACCCCGAGAATGACACTGTCGACACCTTCCATGCCCAGTGCATAACGATGCGCCACCACTGCCGGGTCTTCGCCCATCTCCGCGCACAATGCTCGGAACGATTCAGCCCTCGCATAGTCAGTCAGCTGCGCGTGTCCTTCCGGCAGCGTGCGGTCGATGGCAGATGTCAGCGCGCCTGCCTGCACCGCCCGGATGCCAAGCACACCTACATCATTGTTGCGTGCCGTGCGGATGATATTGCGCGGCTCTGCCGGTTCTTCGTACTGGCGCATGTCGCCGGGAGAATCCATCAGGTTGGCCACCGCCTGAACCACCGCCGGTCTGACCTCATGGCGCAGCGCATCCATGACAGCCCGTGGCAGCCCCACACCGGTAATGCCCCAGGCGCCAATCAGGCCGCGCGCAACAAGGGACTCCATCGCCGGAATCACATGATCCGTATAGGTAGCAAAGCGCGTCGCCCATTTGTGCTGCGTATCCGCATGCTGCGCATATTCGTAATCATCCGGGCAGATATTGGAATGCAGGATAAAGATGTCCGCCTGCTCCACCCGCATGGTTTCCAACGAGCGCACCAGCCGCCGTTCAAGTTCAGACGCAACCTTGTCCGCCGGCGGCGTGCCGAGCTGGCATTTGGTGGTCACCCGGACGCCGTCGGGAAGCTTGCCCTCAAAGGCCTCCGCCATAACGGTTT
>JANQMQ010000253.1 GCA_028279995.1 Candidatus Phaeomarinibacter sp.
GCTTGTCGAGCCCATGGCCAGCCGCTTCAACGCCGTAGATGTCCACGCCCGGCTCGTCGAGGAACTCATAAAACAGCCCCATGGCGTTGGAGCCGCCGCCGATGCAGGCGATGAGCGAATCCGGCAGGCGGCCTTCACGCTCCATCATCTGGGTGCGGACTTCCTTGCCGATGACCGATTGGAAATCGCGGACAAGCTCCGGGTAAGGGTGCGGACCGGCGACGGTGCCGATGATGTAGAAGGTGTCATCCACATTGGTCACCCAGTCGCGCAGGGCTTCGTTCATGGCATCCTTGAGGGTGCCGGTGCCCGACGTAACCGGCACGACTTCAGCGCCCAGCAGTTTCATGCGGAACACGTTGGGGGCCTGACGGTCAATGTCGGTCGCACCCATATACACCGTACACGGAAGGCCAAAACGCGCCGCCACTGTCGCCGTCGCCACGCCGTGCTGGCCGGCGCCGGTTTCGGCAATGATGCGGGTCTTACCCATGCGTTTGGCGAGCAGGATTTGTCCTAAGCAATTGTTGATCTTGTGGCTGCCCGTATGGTTCAGCTCGTCGCGCTTGAAATAGATTTTCGCGCCGCCCAGATGTTCCGTCAGCCGTTCCGCGAAATAGAGCGGGCTGGGGCGGCCCGTATAGTGCTGCTGGAACTCCAGCAGTTCAGCATCAAAGGTCTTGTCCTTCTTGGCAGCACGGTACGCCTTGTCCAGCGCAAGCACGTTCGGCATCAGGGTTTCCGCCACGAAGCGGCCGCCATAGAGCCCGAAATGGCCCTGTTCGTCCGGACCCGTCTTGAACGAGTTGGGGGTGCCGGAAGGTGAAGCTGATCCGCTCACAGCAAATCCTTTCAGGCCGCGCCGTCCCTATGAGCGGACGGCGGCGGCAAATTCCTTGATCCGTTGGGGATCCTTGAGACCGGGCTTGCTCTCGACACCGGATGAGACATCCACGGCCCGCGCACCGGAAATCCGGATCGCCTCGGCCACATTGTCCGCATCCAGCCCGCCGGAGAGCATCCAGGGGCAATGGCTGGTGAAATCCGTCAGCAGGCGCCAGTCAAAAACCAGCCCATTGCCGCCGGGCAACGCATTATCGAGTGATTTAGGGGGTTTGGCGTCAAACAGCAACCAATCGGCGGCGTCTTCGTAAAGACGGGCCTTTTCAATGTCGTCCGTGGTCTCGACCGGCAGCGCCTTGATGACCGGCAGGCCGAAGCGGGCCTTGATCTGTGCCACCCGCTCGGGCGTTTCGGCCCCATGCACCTGAATGATGTTCGGGGCCGCACCTGCCACGATGGTGTCGAGTTCATCGTCATGGGCGTTCACGACAAGCGCCACCGACTGGACGGATGATTTGAGACCCGCTGCCAGGTCGCAGGCCTGTTGCGGGGTGACGTAGCGCGGGCTTTTCTCAAAGAAGTTCAGCCCCACCATGTCGGCTTCAATGGCGTTGACGGCTTCAATGGCGTCGGGCGTTGTCACACCACAGATCTTTATGGCCAGGCCAGACATGGGTTAGAGCCCCAGATCAGCGGCGATGGTGCGAGCGGCGGCACCGGGGTCTTCTGCGGCGGTGATCGGACGGCCAATCACCAGTATATCAGCCCCCAGGTCGCGTGCCTCGGCTGGCGTCATCACCCGCTTCTGGTCACCGACATCCGCGCCTGCGGGCCGGATGCCCGGCACGATGAGCTTGAAGTCCGGGCCCAGATCAGCGCGCAGGGTTTCAATTTCATGGGCAGAACAGACAACGCCTTCAAGGCCTGCCTCAGCGGTCTGTTCGGCCAGGCGGCGCACGAAATCCGTCGGCGCCACGCGGGTGCCCTGACGCTCGAGGTCTGACTGATCAAGGCTGGTGAGCATGGTGACGGCGATCATCATCGGCCGGTCGCCCTCCGGCGCCTCATCGGCTGCCGCCTTGGCCGCCTGCATCATCGCCATACCGCCCTGGGCATGCACATTGAGGATCGCCGGTTTCAGCGGAAGGAGGGAGCGCACCGCGCCTGCCACCGTGTTGGGAATGTCGTGCAGCTTGAGATCAAGGAAGATCGGCCGACCTTCACGCGCCACCTGGGCAAAGCCCTCCGGCCCTGCTGCCATGAAGAACTCAAGGCCGAGCTTCAGCCCGCCCACAGCGGTGCCCACATCGCGCGCAAGCTTCGCCGCCTTGTCCGGCGACGGGGTATCAAGGGCGCAGAAAACCGGGTTTTCGAAGGCAGTGGATGCGTTTGTCATGGCCCGCCTTATAGCAGCACATGGAGTACCCTCCCAATCCCCTGCGGGAGGTCAGCTATGCGGCGTTCCCCGCCGGGGCTCAGACGAACGGATAGGCGGGTTCGCGGTATTTGGCTCGGCGGTAGTTCGCCACCATCAGCACCAGAAGGAGGGCAATTCCGCCCGCTACCATTCCCACATACGCCTCAGGTTGACCCAGGGGCACGTCCTTGACGGCGACAGCCGCCAATCCCCAGACCGCCGCTGCGGCATACCAGACGAGACCGCGCACGCGGACCAGCACGGGGACGGCTACCAGCGTGGCGGCGAGCAGCACCAGCGAGGCATATTGCCAGTCGGGCAGATCAAAGGGCGCAAGGCCAAAGTCGCGCAGGACACCGGAGATGTTAAGGGCGGTCGCCAGTGTCAGCCAGCCAGCATAGAGCCCGAACAGGGGCATCACGACCGCGCGGGCCGTGTCGCCACGATTGTCCCATGCGGCTGCGAGAATGCGCAGGGAGATCACCAGCATGATGACGATGATGACGGCGAGGACGGCGTTGGGACCGTTCAACTGCGCCACCACCATCCAGGCAGTCGACAGGCCGAACAGCATCCAAGCGCCGTCGCCGATCTCCCGGTAAAGCGAAGAGGTTTTTGCCGACGGCAGCGCCTGCTGCACGGCATAGATGAGACCGAGAAGGAAAATCACGCCCCAGATGGAAAACGCATAGCCCGCCGGCACTTCCAGCGGCGACGCCACCCCATCCCGTGCGCCAACAGAAATGCCAATACCCAGTGCCGGCATGGCAGGCGCGACCGCCTGCGCGATGGCCGTAACGACGTTGAGTATCTGGCGGCGTGTATCTGACATGGTGTGGTCTCCCGGAACAGGCATCCATCCTTAGTACGAGAACGCCCGTTCCGGGGATCACATATGGGTGTTGCCACCCGTTTTCGGTTTAGAGAACGGCAAGCAGTTCACGGACGATCATCACCATCAGGAAAATCCAGCCCAGGGCGAAGAGCGGGAAGCGGATGGCGACGGCGTTGCTGGTCCACTGCCACAGGGAGTGAACAACGCGGGAGATCACAAAGCCCCATGCGCAGTACATGTGGATTTCATCCGCCCGGCCACTCACCAGAATGGCCAGCACCACCGCGTAGAAGATGACCGGGACTTCAAACAGGTGGTTGTAGTTGTCCGCCATCTGGCGCGGACGGGCCGGCAGGACATTCAGTGCATCGGTGTGCTTGGCGTCATCCGGCGTCAGACCGGCTTCGTTCATGGCGCCAAGGCGCACGAAGGTCATGATGATCCATGTGACGGCCGTCCAGGCCGCCATGACATAGAGGGCTGTCAGCAGATCGCCGGAATATGACGCTGCCGCGGTAACATTGTTGATCAGATCTTCCATGAAGTATTTCCTCTTCTTGTTCGTATGCGGGGGATGAAATCAATTGGGCCGATATTGCGGACGGTCACCGTCAATGGTGACGCGGTGCATCTGGCGATGTTCCGGGAAATAGTCCGCAATGGCGTAATGCTGGGTGCAGCGGTTGTCCCAGAAGGCAACCGAGTTCTTCTTCCAGCGGAAGCGGCACTGGAACTCAGCCTGCTTCACATGCTCGTGCAGGAAGGCGAGGAGCGCGTCACTCTCCTTCTGCTTCATGTCCTTGATGTGGGTGGTAAAGCTGGAATTGACGAAGATGCCCTGGCGTCCCGTCACGGGATGCGTGCGGATGACGGGATGCTCCGCAGGCGGATGTTTTTTCCGCTCGGTGTCCATCTTGCCGTCGCCCTGATTGCGGTAGAGGCGGCCCGTCCTGCCGAACACATGTTCGTAGTCATGTACCGCGGTCAGCTCACCCAGCAGTCGCTGCATGCGGTCGGACAGAGCCTCATAGGCCGCGTACATGCTGGCCCACATGGTGTCACCGCCGGTCTCCGGCATGATCTTGGCGTGCAGCACGGAGCCCAGCGGCGGCTCGGCCATGAACGTCACATCCGTGTGCCAGTTGTTAAGGTCGGGTTTGCGCTTGGGACCATGCTCGATGACGATGATCTCCGGGTGATCCTCCCCCAGGT
>JANQMQ010000261.1 GCA_028279995.1 Candidatus Phaeomarinibacter sp.
ACCGACGCTGCGAGCTTCTTCGAGCACGGCACCGACTATGACAGCTTCAACAACAGCGTCGTCGCCTCCACCGCAGAAGGCGAAGTCGCCGGCGAAGACCCGCAACTGGTCGCCGACATGATCGTGGAAGCCGCCACCACAAAAGACCCAAAACTGCGCTGGAACCCCGGCCAGTCCGCCCCGGAAATCGCTGCCGCCCGCGCATCCATGTCCGACGAAGACTGGCGCACCTACGTCATGACCGAACTGGGCATGGCTGACTGGCTGAAACCGGCAGCATAAGGAGCAAGCTTGATGACCATTTATACAACGCCCCTGCCCGGCATGAGTGACGATGAGATCGCCCGCGTGCGGCAGCCCCTTGAGCAAGCCTTCACCCTGCCTCCTGCTGCTTACACGGACCAGGACATCTATGAGCGCGAAGTCATCAACATCATGCGCACAAGCTGGCTTCCCCTCGCCCGAGTGGATCAGGTGGCAAAGCCCGGCGACTACATCTCGCTCGACCTATTCGGCCAGCCGGTGATGGTCGTCCACGGCAAGGATGGCGAGATCCGCACCATGTCCCGCGTCTGCCTGCACCGCGCTGCACCGCTGACCGAGAACGGCTCGGGTCACCGCAACCTGTTCACCTGCCCCTATCACGCCTGGAGCTATGACACGGCTGGAGAGCTTGTCCGCGCACCACTGATGGATGGGGCGGAAGGTTTTGACGAAAAAGGTGCCACCGGCAAGGGCTGCCGCCTGCCGCAGATCCGAACGGAAATCTGGAACGGCTTCATCATGGCCAATCTGGACGACAACGCAGCCCCCTTCGCCCCGCAGATTGAGGGGTACACGGAGTTCTTCGCACCTTTCAGGCTGGATGATCTCGCCGTCGCCCGCACGCTGGAGTTTCCCAGTCACTGGAATTGGAAGGTGCTGGTGGAGAACTTCATGGAGGCCTACCACCACATCGCCACCCACTCGACGACGCTTGAACCCGTGTTCCATGCGAGGGATTCAAAAATCCCTGAGAACAACGGCGAACCGTGGTCGATCCTCGACATGCCTGCCGCCGACATGTCCGGCCCGGCGGCGGAGGGCACAGTGCCCGGCCTTGAGGAGTGGCAGGCGCACTCGCTCTTCGCGACAGTCCTTTTCCCGCACTTCCTGCTCGGCATTCAGGGCAACGCCACCGCCTGGTACCAGGTGCTGCCGGAAGCCCATGACCGGCTGACGCTCAGGATCCACATGTGCCTGCCCCGCTCGACCATTCCCGCGGACAAGTGGGAAGAGGCCGCAGACGGGGCCGCAGAGCTTGTGAACGTCATCCATCAGGAAGACATCGCCGCCAATGACATGGTCTGGCGCGGGCTCACCGCCCCGCTCACCGAGCAGGGCCGCCTGTCGCCCCTGGAAAAAAGCATCTGGCAGATGAACCAATGGTGGCTCGACAAGATGGCTGGCACGGGTGCGTAGGCGGCAATGCTGGACCTCACACCCGCCGACTGGATCGGCTCCACCGGCGTCACACTGCTTTTGCTCGCCTTTGCCCTCAACCTGACCGGCCACCTGCGCCACGAAAGCCTGACCTACCCGTCCATGAACGCCATCGGCGCCGGCCTCGCCGCCTACGCTGCCTGGCTTATCGACTACATGCCGTTTGTAGTGCTTGAGGGGACGTGGATGGTGGTTTCGGTGGTGACGCTAACCCACAGGCTCCGCCCTACTCCCCCTCAATCACCTCTTTGACCTTGGCCGCCAGTTGCTTGAGCGAGAACGGCTTGGGCAGGAACTGGAATTCCACGTCCTTGTCGAGGTTCTTCTTGAAGGCTTCTTCGGCGTAGCCGGAGATGAAGATGATCTTGAGGCCCGGCTTGAGCTTGGCCAGATGGCTGACCATGGTCGGCCCGTCCATGTTGGGCATCACCACGTCTGACACCACCACGTCCAGCTCGCCGTCAAAGTCCTCCATCACTTCCAGCGCGTGCTCGCCGGAGGCAGCTTCCAGCACCGTATAGCCGCGGGTTTCAAGCGCGCGGACAGCAAAGCTGCGCACGGCGTCTTCGTCTTCCACCAGCAGCACCGTGCCCTTTCCGGACAAATCCGCCTGCTTCTTGGGTGCTTCAGCCACCGCTTCCTTGGGCTTTTCAACCTCGATGTGGCGCGGAATGTAGATGCGGAAGCTGGTGCCCGTGCCGACAGTCGAGAACGGGAAGATGTAGCCGCCCGTCTGCTTGACGATGCCCTAAACGGTCGACAAGC
>JANQMQ010000275.1 GCA_028279995.1 Candidatus Phaeomarinibacter sp.
AGTGTGGCTATGCGATTGTTTTCCCCAAGCCCCTGAAAACCGGCCACGACCGCGACGCGACCTTCTGCAAAGGCCTGTTCCATGGCCTCTGTCTCGATCGATTCGATCCGCGCGGCGCCATGGACACCGGTCGTACGGATGGGAATCTGCCAGCCGAGCCACGAACGCGCAGGGACACCCATCTCACTCAGTGTAATAGCCAGCAAGCCCGACGTGATCTGTTCACCTGCAGACACCACCGCATCATATTCACGCGCATCATGAAGGGGCGCTGCATCCTTGCACCAGTCCACGAGCTGGTTGGTCGTGCCGGCCATGGCAGACACAACAACCGCGACTTCGTTACCGGCGTCCACTTCACGTTTCACGTGGGCCGCCACGACACGGATCCGTTCAAGGTCCGCAACAGACGTTCCACCAAATTTGAGCACCAGACGCGCCATGTGACCTGTGAGCACACCTGCCAGCGTTTGCTGGACCAATTGGCACGGTGCGCCATATCCTTTTTTAAACTGATAGATAGACGTCTTGAAAGCAGCTGCGTGAACAGCCAAAACGCGGCGTACACATACAGGCAGCGTCCCCGGCCTGCAACCAGCCCGGACCGGCACATGCAGATTTAAGGAACATCCCCATGACGGCTGTGCCGGAAGCACCCCAGGCTGCGTCTGTACCCTCAAATGGGACCGTAGATGCGCAGGAAATAGCCAAATTCTCAGCAATGGCTGCGGAATGGTGGGACCCGCACGGCAAGTTCCGCCCGCTCCACAAATTCAACCCCACGCGCCTTACCTTCATCCGCGAGCAGGTCTGCACCCATTTCGGGCGCGACGGTGACGGCCAAAACCCGTTTGAAGGTCTCAAACTCCTGGATATCGGCTGCGGCGGCGGCCTCCTCTCTGAACCCATGACCCAGCTGGGCGCCCGGGTCACAGGCGCAGATGCCGGCGAAAAAAACATCAAGACCGCATCGGTTCACGCTGCCGAACAAGGCCTCGATATCGACTACCGCCACACAACCGCAGAAGCACTGGCTGAAGCGGGTGAGCAGTTTGATGTCATTCTCAACATGGAAGTGATTGAGCATGTGGCGGATACACAGGCCTTCATGAAAGCCTGCGGTGCCTGCCTCAAACCGGGCGGGTTGATGATCGTTGCAACCCTCAATCGCACCGCCCGTGCCTTTGCCCTGGCAATTGTCGGCGCGGAATATGTGCTGGGCTGGCTTCCGCGCGGCACCCATGAATGGAACAAGTTCATCACGCCTGATGAAATGCGCGGGCTTTTCACACACGCCGGCGTTCAGCCGGGCCTGATAACCGGCGTGAGCTTTAATCCGCTAACGGACAAATGGTCGGTCTCCGGCGATACGGCGGTCAACTACATGATGACGGCTACGAAACCAGACAGCAGCAAAGTCGCTTAGTTACGCTTGCGCCGAGAGGGTGGGAGCGGAGCAACCGCAACACCCTCCTCAATGAGGTCACGCGCTTCTTCAAGCGTAGCCTCACCGTAAATCTGGCGTATTTCCGCTTCCTTGTTGTGGATAGCTCGCGCTTCGTCGGCGAAATTGTCACCGACATATTCAGCATGGGCTTCCACGTGAGAACGCACTTTCTCCATAAAGGAGGCAAGTTCCCTTGCCGCCTTCAGCGCCTCACCACCATCGCCGACAGGCTCCGGCATAGTTTGTTGTACCGGTGCCTGATTGCTCTTGCGCCCGATTGCCGGGGCCATGAGGGACTTCTGGACCTTCGACGTTCCGCATACAACGCATGATAGATGCCCCTGCTTCTCCAGAGCGTCATAGGCATCGCCAGACGCAAACCAGGACTCGAACTCGTGGCCGTTGGCGCATATGAGGCTGTATCGGATCATGACGTTGTTGAATCTGCCCCAATGGCATCATATGGCAAGGCAAATTCACGATCATGCTGAAGTGAGGGAATACGCGACCGCGCCTCTGCAACCCGTGCAGGATCAATGTCGGCGGAGACAAACCCGGTCTCGCACCCCCCATCCGCAAGAACCTCCCCCCACGGATCAATGATCAGGCTATGACCATAGGTCTTGCGACCATTTTCGTGGCTACCGGACTGCGCGGCTGCAAACACGAAAGCACCCGTTTCAATCGCCCGTGCTCGCAGCAGCACATGCCAGTGCGCTTCGCCCGTCACTTGGGTAAAGGCCGACGGTACCGTCAGATAGGATGCACCCGCCTGGGCAAGGGCGCGATAAAGGGCCGGAAAACGCAGATCGTAACAGACTGTCAGGCCAACCGCGCCGAACGCCGTCCTTGCCAGCACAGCTTCACTGCCTGGCCGGTAGTTTTTGGATTCCAGATAGGTCTCACCATTGGGCAACGAGACGTCGAACATGTGGATCTTGTCGTAGCGTGCGCGGATCAAACCGTCCGGTCCTATCAGAAATGACCGGTTGGCAACCATGTCCTCCGCCACCTTGATCGCCAGCGATCCAACACTGAGCCAGATGCCAAGGTCGTCGGCCAACGCGGCCAACGACGAAACAGCCTTGGTGTCTTCCTCAGGCTTTACCGCCGCAAACAGATGTTTGCCACCCGCTTCCATGAGAAGCGTGTTCTCTGGCGTGCACACAAATTGCGCACCATCAGCAGCAGCATCGCGCACCAGACTGCTTGCCGTATCAATGTTGGCATCAGGATCTCGGCCAGAGCATAGGGTGACGCAGGCCGCACGAAAGGGCTCGGCGGCCATCAGCTAGCTGGCCAGGAGAGGATCAAGGGCACCTTTGGACTCAAGGGCATAAAGGTCATCACAACCACCCACATGGGTATCGCCGACGAAAATCTGCGGCACGCTGGTGCGGCCCGTTCGGTCAATCATCTTGTCCCGCGCACCGGGGGTCGCCATCACATCCACTTCCTCATAGGCGACACCCTTGTCGCGCAGCAGGGCTTTCGCCCGGTGGCAATAGGGGCAGATCTGAGTCGTGTAAATCTGGACTTTACTCATGAATTCACCTGCATACGCAGCTACTTAGCTGCTTGTCTGGAATGGCTCTTTGTTGGCCATCATATGGTGGCATCCTGGGGTGCTACAACCCGTGCCGCCGTCAGAACGTCTATCCGGGCAGCACCGGCCCGCCGCAGAACTGTGGCGCAGGCCTCAACCGTGGCCCCCGAGGTGAGCACATCATCTATCAAAACAATGTGTTTCCCAGCGACATCGCCGGTGCCGGCATCTGCGCCAAGCCCGAATGCCCCCTGGACATTGCGGCGGCGCCCAGCGCGGCTCAGCCCCACCTGGCTGCGGGTGGGTCGCTTGCGCTCAAGCAGCTGCGGTGCCGTGGGTATCCCGGTCCGACCACCAAGGGTTGAAGTCAGCAATGCCGCCTGGTTGAACCGCCGCCAGACAAGCCGCCGGCGATGCAACGGTACAGGGACCAGTATGTCGGCCCGCTCGAGCATCTGAGCCCCTGCAATTGCCATCCACCGCGCCAGCAACCCTGCAAGGTCCATGCGGTCGCTGTATTTCAGTTGATGGATGAGCCGCCGCGCCGTCCCGTCATAGATCAGGGCTGCCCGCGCACTGTCATAGGCCGGCTGCCGCGCCGCAACAGCAGGACTGACTGCGCCGTCCCCCAGGTCACGCTCAAACGGCACACCTGTGATAGCGCACAAGGGGCGGGTGATGAAAACGAGTTGGGTCCATGCGGACGGCGACAAGGTGCCATGCTCGGCAACGCGCTCCCCGGTGAGCGGGCAGACCGGCGGTAGCGCAAAGGATGCC
>JANQMQ010000304.1 GCA_028279995.1 Candidatus Phaeomarinibacter sp.
AGACCATTGGAGCGAATCCGACGAGCGCGGGTTCAGCGAGTTCATCACCGCACTGGGTGAAGCTGACTGCTACACCATGAATGACTGCCTCAAGAGCGCAGCCAACCCCTACCGCGCCACCGACCCTTACGTGAAATGGTGGGCGGACTGCGCGGACATGCCGTACATGCTGCGCGCCTACTACGCCTGGAAGAACGGTTTGCCGTTTTCCCACCAGACAGCCATGCGCTCCGGCGACGGGCCCGGCAGTGACATTCGCTATTCCATGGCTGGCAATCAGGTGGTCGCGCGCCGCGATGCCAGGACCGGCATCAACGCGGTGAATTTCATCCGCTATATCGGCGCCGTTTCCACCGGCATGTACCGCCACCACGCAGCGGCCGAAGCAGCACCTTACTTTACCGATCACTATTCGCCGGACATTAACCGCGACACCATCCGTCCGGGCACGGTGGTCTATGACGTCAATGGCCACGTCACCATGGTCTACAAGGTGACGGAAGATGGTCGTGTGCTGACATTGGCCGCCCACCCGGACCAGTCTCTGTCGCGCAGCTATTTCGGCCGCAACTTCCTGCGCACCCAGGCCAAGCTCGGCACCGGGTTCAAGAACTGGCGGCCGATCCAGCTTGAAGGCTACAAGCGCGCCGCCAATGGTGTGCTCTATGGCGGCCGCGTCACGGGCGCTGCCAACATCGAACTGGCTGATTTTTCGCTTGAGCAATATGCGGGCACCGAAGTGCTCAACTTCACCAAATGGTATGAGCCGTCATTCGTGGTCAAGGGCCAGAACCTCAACTACTACGAATGGATCCGTGCCTCGCTTTCCGTGGGCGATCTCAAATACCGCCCGGTGCGGGAACTGCGCGCCATGATGACGTCCCTGTGTCAGGACATTGCGGCGCGCAAACACGCCGTCGACATAGCCATCAAGACCGGCGTGCACCGCTACAACCAGCCTCGCCAGCTGCCCGACAACATCTACGGCACCACGGGGATCTGGGAGAGCTATTCGACGCCGTCCCGCGATGCGCGCCTCAAGACATCCTTCAAGGAGACATTCGACTTGGTCCAGCAGCTGCTGGACATGCATGCCGCAGGCGACCCCAAGCTCAGCTATCAGGGGACCGACCTGGCGGGGGATTTGCTCGCGGCCTTCCATGAAGAAAGCCATGCCTGCGAAGTGACCTACCGCAAGACCAATGGTCAGCAGGTACGCCTCAACCTCGAAGACGTGATGAACCGCCTGTGGGATATCTCGTTTGATCCCTATCACTGCATCGAGCGCCGCTGGGGCGCGACAGACCCTGCCGAGCTTGCCTCCTGCCGGGACGGCGCAGTGAAGACCGCTTGGTACAATGCGGAGCAGCATCTGCGCTACCAGATCGACCGGACCTATGACGTGGATATGGGTCATGACCTTGCCAGCCTTCAGGCGCCCGGCAAGGGGCTTTACTCCGGTCGCGGGGTCGAGTCGCCGCCGGATGTAAACATCCCGGCCCTGCTGGTGCGCAACCTCAAGACCACGTTTGAGGCGCACAACACCGTTCCCCCCCAGATGCCGATGGACCAGCCGGCGCTTTAGAGAAAACAAAAATGAAAATCTATGACTACGGCATGGCGCCGAACCCCCGGCGCGTGCGCATCTTTCTGCATGAAAAAGGCATCGACGCCGAGTACGAGCAGATCGACATAATGAAGCGGGAGGGGCGGACGGAGGAATTTCTGGCCAAGAACCCGCTAGGTGGTATCCCGGTGCTGGAGCTTGATGACGGGACTCACATTGCGGAGTCCGTTTCCATCTGCCGTTACTACGAAGCGCTGCACCAGGAACCAAACCTCTTCGGCGCGACGCCGAAAGAGATCGCCATGATCGACATGTGGCTGCGGCGCCTCGAGATGTATCTGATGACGCCTGCGGGGCTTGTCTGGATTCACGGCAATGAACTGACTGCGCACCTGCTGGAGCAGAATCCCGGCACGGCGGATTTCGGTCGGGCGCGGACATACTACTTCTACGACATCCTGAACCGGGAACTGGAAGGCAAGGAATTTCTCGCTTGTGACCGCTACTCGGTTGTGGAAAGCGTGGCGCTGCCGACCCTTGATTTCATAACAACGCTAGTGGGTGTTCCGTACAAGGAGGAACACACCAACATAAAGGCATGGCACGACAGGATGGCCGCCCGCGACAGTGCAAAAGCCTAATTGTTGTTTGCAGCCTGCGCGGCGACACCCCGAATGGCGACTGAGACGCGAGGGGCGTAGCGTCGGTCCATGGCGATCTGCGAATGGTTGGCGCCCTCTACCACTTCAAACGTACCGTTGGTCGAGAGTGAGGCCAGTTCACGTTGCATCTCAAGCCAGTTCGGCAACATGAAGTCCGGCCAGTCACTGGCCACAAGCACGTGCAGTGGCATATCGCCAAAGGACGTGACCCGCCGGGCCCGGACGGCGCTGGTCCCCCAGCCGTCCGCTTCCGCTGCTGATCCACGCATGTGCTCGACAGTGTTGAGCCGACTCATGCTTGCCATAAGTTCCTTGCCCTCCAGACCATCTACGGCGGGCGCCATAAGCGCAAATGCTCGTGGCAGGCCGGTATAGTGAAGTTTCTCCACCACGCCGAAACTTGAAAGCAGATTGGCGAACTCCTCCCGCGCCTGCGGCGGGAAGCGCTGGTCCATGTCCTGATGCGCGGAGTCCACCAGCACAACGCCTGCTGTCTCGGCGGAATAGGTGTCAGCGAAGATACGCGCGACCACACCGCCATAGGAATGACCTGCCAGAATGTAAGGCGCGCGCATGCCGGTCTTTGCTGCAAGTTGGTGCAGTCGGGTCGCAGCCAGAACCGCGTCACGGGGTTTGCCACTATCTTCGCTCCACCCGGTGCCGTCACGATCATAGGTACAGACATGATGGGTGCTGGCGAGATCATTCATCACTGGCGTCCAGGCGGATGAAAGACTGCCCATGCCGGTGAGAAGCACGATGGTTGAGCCTTCATTCTGTTGGCCGCCGCAATGAACATGCAGCTTGACGCCATCGATCTCCACGAGTTCACCCGCCATGGGATAAGTCGACCGGTCGAGGGCTGCCGAGGCCAACTGATAGATGCCGCCGATCAGGACCACCAGGACCGGCAGACCGACAATGATGGCAACGATGAGGACAGCAATTCGTTTCATTGGTTCGGATATCCTTCCGGCAGACCCACCAGCGTCGTCCCGCGATCTCCACCGATCCACAGGGCGATGTCGCGCACATCCATCACCAGGGATATGGCAATGGTCGTAGCAGCAATCGCTGCATAGACCCGGTAAGGCTTCCAGTACTCGGACCGGATATCCCGGTAGAACAGGATCATTGGGTAGACCCAGGCGATGTGGCCAAGGCCGAAAAGCCGGGTCACCTGATTGCCTTCCGCCATGAAGACGATGGTGGCGATGACGAAGTTGACGATCTGCGCCAGGATCATCATCCGGGCGGCCCGGTAGTAGATGAACACGAAGGGCAGGGCGATCAGGACGATCTGCATCCAGGTGAGCCAGGGAGCCACATGGGGCGGTATGTAGTCACCCATCTGGGCCATGAGCGAAAGGGCTGTGAGAATCTGTTCCATGGCGTGAATTTGGAGAGGTGAGGGACGCGACCCAATTACCTCTCTTTTCAGTGTGGGCTTTAATTCCCCTCTCCCTTTTGTGTTCAATCGCTTATAGTCCGGCCACAATTCAGACATGGCAGGCCGCAATACAGGTCCTGCCCAAAAACAGCGAACCAAGCCCCCATGCGTCTCAGCCGTTTCTTCCTTCCCATCCTTCGTGAAACCCCGAAGGAAGCCGAAATTGTTTCCCACCGCCTGATGCTGCGGGCGGGCCTTGTGCGCCAGATGAGCGCCGGCATGTATGCCTGGCTGCCGCTCGGCCACATCGTGCTGCGCAAGATCGAGCAGATCGTGCGTGAGGAACAGGCGCGGGCAGGGGCCGTCGAGCTGCTGATGCCGACGCTTCAGTCCGCTGATCTGTGGCGTGAGTCCGGCCGCTATGACGGCTACGGCAAGGAGATGCTGCGCATTCAGGACCGCCACGAGCGCGACATGCTCTATGGCCCGACGAACGAGGAGATGATCACGGACATCGTCCGGCGCGATATCAAGTCGTACAAGGACCTTCCGTTCACGCTCTATCATATCCAGTGGAAGTTCCGCGACGAGATCCGTCCCCGCTTCGGCGTCATGCGTGGCCGCGAATTCCTGATGAAGGATGCCTATTCTTTCGACCTCTCGGAAGAAGCCGCCCGCATTTCCTACCAGAAGCAGTTCGTCGCCTATCTGCGCACCTTCGGGCGTATGGGCCTCAAGGCGGTGCCGATGAAGGCGGACCCGGGGCCCATCGGTGGTGATCTCTCCCACGAGTTCATCATCCTTGCGGACACCGGCGAAAGCGAGGTGTTCTGTCACCGTGATCTGGTGGACATGGACATCCCCGGCGAGGATACGGATTTTGAGAGCGATCTGTCGGCCATTGTTGACGGGCGCACCAGCCTCTACGCGGCAACGGATGAGATGCATGACCCGGCACGCTTTGACGCTGAAGTGCCTGAAGACAAGCGCCTCACCGCCCGTGGAATTGAAGTTGGTCACATCTTCTATTTCGGCACCAAGTATTCCGAGCCCATGAAGGCCTCCGTGCAGGGGCCGGACGGCACTGAAGTGCTGATGCATGGTGGGTCATATGGCGTCGGCGTCTCGCGCCTGATGGGCGCGATCATTGAGGCAAGCCATGACGACGACGGCATCATCTGGCCGGACGCGGTGGCGCCCTTCAATGTGGGCCTCATCAACCTCAAATCTGGGGATGAGGCGACGGATTCGGCCTGTGAGGATGTTTACGCGAAACTCACCAATGCCGGGTTGGATGTCCTTTATGATGACCGCGACGAACGCGCGGGCGGCAAGTTCGCCACCATGGACCTGATCGGGCTGCCCTGGCAGCTGGTGATTGGTCCGCGCGGCCTCAAGAACGGAGTGGTTGAACTCAAGCGCCGCGCCACCGGCGAAAAAGAAGAACTGACGATTGATGCTGCTCTCAACAGACTGACCCAAACAAACTGATCGGGTAACCGCATATGACCGAGATGGCTGAACAGACAGGCGGGCTTCAGGCGGACAGAAATGTCGGCGGCTCGACCATGCCGTTCTCGGCCTTTGAGTGGTTCCTCGCCGGGCGCTATCTGCGCGCCCGCCGCAAGGAAGGGTTCATCTCCGTCATCGCGCTGATCTCCTTCATCGGCATCATGCTCGGCGTGGCGACACTCATCATCGTCATGGCGGTGATGAACGGCTTCAGGTCGGAACTGATCGGCCGCATCCTCGGCCTCAACGGCCACATGATGGTGCAGTCGGCCACCGGCACATTCCTTGAGTATGAAGCCGCCGCCGCGCGCATCCGTGAGGTGGATGGCGTGGTGCGGGTAACGCCGCTCGTGGAAGGCCAGGTCATGGCGTCGGCCCGTCAACGCGCGTCGGGTGCCTTGGTACGCGGCATGTCGACGGAGAACCTCGCCAATTTCGATATCATTGCGGACGGCATCGAAGGCGGTTCCCTCGACACCTACAGAAATCTTGAAGCCGATGGGCAGAGCCCGCTGCTGGTCGGGTCGCGGCTGGCGCAGGCGCTGGGTGTCGGCATCGGCGACACGATCACCCTGCTGTCGCCGCGCGGCGCGTCGACCCCGTTCGGCACGACGCCGCGGGTCAAGGCCTACATCGTGGCGGCGACCTTCCAGATCGGCATGTCGGAATATGATTCCAGCTTCATCTTCATGCCGCTGGGCGAGGCGCAGAGCTTCTTCCGGCAGAACGGGTCTGTCTCCGGCATCGAAGTGATGATTGAGAAACCGGACGACGTGAAAGCCTTCACGCCCGCGGTGGAACAGGCGGCGGGGGACATCGCCACGGTCTATGACTGGCAGGAGATCAACGGCACCTTCTTCAACGCCCTTCAGATCGAGCGCAATGTGATGTTCATCATCCTGACGCTGATCCTGTTGGTGGCGGCCCTCAACATCATCTCCGGCCTGTTCATGCTGGTGAAGGACAAGGGGCCCGATATTGCGATCCTGCGCAGCATGGGCGCCACGCGCGGCGCCATGATGCGGGTGTTCCTGATTGTTGGCGCCGCCATCGGTGTACTGGGCACCTTCGCCGGCTTCGTCATCGGGGTTCTGTTCTGCGAGAACATCGAGGCCATCCGTCAGGCGCTGATTTTCCTCACCGGGGCCCAACTGTTTGATCCGGCGATCTACTTCCTCAATGAACTGCCCGCCGAAATGGACATGGGCGAAGTCTTCTCCGTGGTGCTGATGTCGCTGGCTCTGTCGCTGCTGGCGACGATCTATCCCAGTTGGCGTGCGGCCCGCCTCGATCCGGTGGAGGCGCTTCGGTATGAGTAGTGCCGCGTTGGAGCTACAGGGCGTTGAGCGCACCTTCATGCAGGGCGAGGCGGAGCTTCGGATTTTCCGTGGTGCTGACCTGGCGGTTCAGCCCGGCGAACTGGTGGCGCTGGTCGGCCCGTCCGGTGCGGGCAAATCGTCCCTGCTGCACATTGCCGGGCTGATGGAGCAGCCGGATGCAGGCGAGGTGGTGATCGGCGGCGTACCCTGTATGGACCTGTCGGACTCGGAGAAAACGCGGGTGCGGCGCACGGAGATCGGCTTCGTCTATCAGGCGCACCATCTGCTGCCGGAGTTTTCCGCCACCGAGAATGTTGTCCTGCCGCAGATGATCGCGGGTGTGAAACGCAAGGACGCGGTGGCGGTGGCCGAACGGCTGCTTGGTCGCCTGGGGTTGGAGGACCGGCTGGAGCACCGACCGGCCCA
>JANQMQ010000325.1 GCA_028279995.1 Candidatus Phaeomarinibacter sp.
GCGTTGCTGCTGCTCTGTTCGCGCCTGCGCGACGTCGTATTCGTCGTGACAGGGTTCACCGTTGGTCACAGCATCACGCTCAGCCTCACAGTACTGGGGCTGGCCGTGCCAAACCCTCCGGTGGTTGAGGCGCTGATTGCATTCACAATCGTGCTGGTTGCTATTGAAGCCCTGGTCACTCCCAAAGGGCTGTCAGCGGGAGGCATTCTGCTTGGCGTCGTGGTGCTGACGACGCTTGGAATTCTTTCCTGGATGGTGGGTGGCGCCATACCTGGTTCTGTATGGGGCGGTCTTGCCTTGCTAGTCGCGGGATATGCGTGGCTGACACGAGACGCCACCATGGGCCGGCGATTGCTGCCAACCCTGACGCTGGTATTTGGACTCATCCACGGCTTCGGCTTTGCCGGTGTGCTTCTGGAACTGGGGCTGCCAACTGACCGGCTGGCCCTGGCGCTGTTCAGCTTCAATCTCGGCGTTGAAATCGGTCAGCTGGTCTTTGTCGCCGTCCTGTGGGTCGCAGCGATGGTTGCGGCACCAAGATTTGGTCAGGCCATGCGCCTCAATTTGCACATAGCAGCTGCCGCCACTTTGTGTGTGGCCGGCAGCTACTGGTTTGCCCTACGTGCATTTAGCTAGCGACCTAGGCGGGATCTGCCAGACACGCCACAAGGTCTGAGGCCAGTTTGCGCATCAACTGCGCATACATGTCCGCGCCGGGCTCAATCTCGGCACCGAGCGGATCCAGCACGCCCGTACGGGCTGACGTACCTTCGGTGACAGCAGTCAGAATGCTCGGCTTGAACTGCGGCTCTGCAAAGACACATTGCGCAGAACGGTCCGTGATCCGCTCCTGGATTGCCCGTACGCGTGCAGCGCCCGGGGCAACTTCCGGTGATACTGTCACGGAGCCAACTCCGCGTAGACCGTAATGCGTCTCGAAGTATTGATAGGCGTCGTGAAACACGATGAAGGGTTCTGACTTGACCTTCTCAAGCTGGCTCTTGAGTTCGCTGTCCAGGGCCGTCAATGCCTCGGCCTGTGATGCATGGTTGGCGCTGTAGACTGACGCGTTGTCCGCATCGATCTTGGAAAGCGCGTCCGCGATGGCCGCACTCAGGGCAATCGCATTGCCCGGGTCCAGCCACATATGCGCGTCCACACCTGCGTCCTCACCATGTTCGCCATGGCCGTGCGCATGGTCATCATGATGGTCATCGTGATGAGCTTCTTCCTTGTGACCGTGATGGTCATGATCCTCGTGCTTATCAGCATGGTCGTCATGGTCGTGCGCGTGGTCGTCATGATGGTCGTCGTGATGAGCTTCTTCCTTGTGACCTTGATGATCATGGTCGCCATGCTTATCAGCATGGTCGTCATGGGCCTCGTGGTCATGATGATCCTTACCGTGATCATGACCGCCATGACTTGAGTGATCGTGCGCGTCCCACAAACCACCTTCCCTCACAGACAGCCGTGTTGCGCCATCAAGAGACTGCAGAGCAAGTTGCTGTGCATCCGGCGCAAGGTCGTCCAGCTCGCCGTCCAGAAAGGCCTCCAGTTGTGGTCCCACCCATACGACGAGTTCTGACTCTGCCAGCGCACGTGCATTTGATGGTTTGAGGCTGTAGGTATGGGGCGATGATCCACCCGGAATAAGCAGATGCGGCTGCCCGGTATCACCCATGACGCCACTTACAATGGAATGGACAGCCGGGATTGTGGCCACAACATTCACTTCCGCTGCAGCTTTTGCCGCAGGCAGGCCGAAAGCAAAAGTCGAGGCTAGGGCGATGGCACGCCAACTGGTAGAAGGACGCATGGGACTGGTCTCCAAGGGTGAGATTTCCTATGTTATATTATAACAAAATTTGCTTAGGCAAGCCCGAACAGATGACCCAAGCCGTGTTCCCAGAGAAGACTCACAATCACGATATTTGCCGCAAGGACGCGCTTGCCAATGCCCAACGCATTCTGGCCGAACGCAAGGGTCGCCTGACACCGGACAGACAGGCTGTTCTGGAGGTTCTGCTCGCGAGCCATCGGGCTCAGGGTGCCTATGACATTATGGAACAGATCGACTGGCGCGGCCGCCGACCGGCACCCGCGGTGATCTATCGGGCTTTGGATTTTCTTGTCAGTCACGGTCTGGCACACAAGATCGAAAGCCTGAATGCTTTCATGGCCTGTCCCCATGCAGATCATGCCCACAAACCAATGATCATGATTTGCCGTGACTGTTCCCAGGTCGCGGAATTCGACGCACCTGGCATCGAACGCGCCATATCCAAAGCAGCCAAGGAAAGTGGATTTGTTCCCGCCGAGACAACCGTCGAGGTCGCCGGTCTTTGCAGTGTCTGTGCCGGGAAAGACGCCGCATGACACAGCTCATTGCGGCGCACGGTGTGGCGGTCACCATCAACGGTCGCACACTCCTGCATGAAATCGATCTTAGCGTGGACACGGGTGAGATCGTCACGATCATTGGGCCCAATGGCGGCGGCAAGACAACACTGGTGCGCGCGCTACTTGGCACCCAGGCCCTTTCGGCAGGCTCTGTCACGCGCATGGAAGGACTGACAGTCGGATATGTTCCCCAACGGTTGAACCTCAATCCGATGATGCCCGTGCGGGTATCTCGTCTGCTTACTTCTGCAACACCGCGGCCCCGTTCGCAGATGCTTGAGGCGCTGGACGAGACGGGAGTTGGCCATCTTGTTGATCAGTCGGTCCACACGCTGTCCGGCGGCGAGTTCCGCCGGGTGCTGCTGGCGCGCGCCCTCCTCCACGACCCAAACCTGCTTGTGCTGGATGAACCGGTAGCCGGTGTGGATCATGCCGGAGAACTGGTCCTCTACGAACTGATCCAGCGCATCCGTACGGAGCGTGGGTGCGGCGTGCTGATGGTCTCCCATGATTTGCATGTCGTCATGGCAGCAACGGACAAGGTCATCTGCCTCAATGGTCACGTATGTTGCACAGGTCAACCTCACGAAGTCTCGAAGCATTCCGAATATGTGCGGCTGTTCGGACCCCGAGCAGCGGATGCACTCGCCTTCTATGAACACCAGCATGATCATGAGCACGGCATCGGCGGTGATGTGACCCACGATCATGCACATGGCCACCATCATGGAGACCGCCCCCATGCTGGATGACTTTTTTGGCCGGGCCATTCTTGCCGCCGTCGGCGTGGCTGCAATGGCGGGGCCTCTGGGCTGTTTTGTCGTTTGGCGCCGGATGGCTTACTTCGGCGATACGACCGCCCATGCAGCGCTGCTCGGTATCGGTCTGGGTATCATGCTCGGCATCGATCTCACCATCGGCGTTGCTGCTGTAACCGTGAGTGTGGCACTTCTGCTGCTCGTCATGGAGCGCCGGACCGGCCTTGCCCTTGACACCCTTCTCGGCATCCTTGCCCACACGTCACTGGCGCTCGGCGTCATTGTTATTGCTCTGACTCCCGGCCTGCGTGTTGACCTGACGTCCTATCTGTTTGGTGATGTTCTGGCAGTGTCGGTGACGGACCTTGCTGTCATCTTTTCCATGGCGTTGATGGTGTTGACGGTGCTGGCGGTCATTTGGCGAAAGCTTGTTGCTGCAACGATGGATGAAGAACTGGCTGCCGCGGAAGGTCTACATCCTGCCCGTTACCGCATCGTCTTCGTCCTTCTTCTCGCGCTGACCATAGCCGTTGCGATGAAGGTGGTCGGGGTTCTGCTCATCACGGCTTTGCTCATAATTCCAGCAGCTGCCGCCCGGCGTGTTTCAGTATCACCTGAGCAGATGGCGCTTGTTGCGATCTGCCTGGCAATCTGTTCAGCCATCGGCGGGCTGTTCCTGTCGCTCTATCTGGACACGCCCTCAGGCCCCTCAATCGTGATTGCTGCGGCGATTATCTTCTCTCTCAGCCTCCTGCCCCTCGGCCTCAAGCAGCGCTAGACTGGCGGGAGATTCGGCCCCTAGGCCGGGCCATGTGATCTGAGGGGATCAGCACAATGACCGAAGCCACGCAGCGCAGAAGCGTGCTTACCCGTTTCCTCGATGGTGTTGAACGCACCGGCAATGCCCTGCCCGATCCCGTAACCCTGTTTGCGTTGATGATCATACTAGTGGTGATTGCGTCGGTGATCGCTTCGGCTTTCGGCGTAGCCGTTCCCCATCCGGGCACGGGCGATGTTGTTGAAGCCAAGAGCCTGCTGGCCGCCGACCAGATCCGCCGCCTGCTTGTCGAGATGCCGGAGACTTTCACCAGCTTTGCACCGCTTGGCTATGTGTTGCTGGTGATGCTTGGCGTTGGTGTTGCGGAGAAGACGGGTTTCCTCACCGTTGCCCTCAGGTCGCTTGTGTCCGGCGTTTCACCGCGCCTCATCACCGCGGCGCTGGTCTTCGCCGGCATCATGTCGTCCCTTGCCGCGGATGCAGGCTACGTTGTGCTCATTCCACTCGGCGCCGCCATCTTCATGGGTGCGGGACGACACCCGGTGGCGGGGCTGGCTGCCGGGTTTGCCGGCGTCGCGGGCGGGTTCAGTTCCAACCTCATTCTCACACCTATTGATCCCCTGCTTGCCGGTATCACGCAGGAAGCAGCGCGGCTGGTGGCGAGCGACTATGTGGTTGACGTGACCGCAAACTATTATCTGATGGTCGGGCTGGTTCCGCTCTTTGTGCTCGTCGGCACCTGGGTGACCGACAGAATTGTCGAGCCACGCCTCCCGAAGTGGAAGCCAAGCGAAACGCCGGTTCCGGCAGCAGGGGGTGATGTCTCTGTGGTTGAACGCCGGGGCATGC
>JANQMQ010000327.1 GCA_028279995.1 Candidatus Phaeomarinibacter sp.
GCGCCGGCCCCGATAGTGCGCGGCGCGCGTTCGGCAACGGTCAGGGTGACAGGCAGCGACCCGTCCGCCGACACCTGTTCTGCCGTCTCGAACCGCACGCCCGTGAACAGGCCCGAGCGCACCAGAGCCGAGCGCATGTCCGACAGCTTTTGCGAGTCATATTCCTCACCCGGCTTGAACGTCATCCGTTCATCGATGTAGCTGCGGTCGACACGCTCCAGCCCCTGGACGGATAGCGCCCCAAATATCGCCTTGTCACCCAGGCTTACCCGCGTGGTGACATCGAGCGTGTTGGTGTCCACATTGGCCAGCGCTTTGCGCCCTGCACGCTTTGCAAAGGGAAAACCGGCCTGCTGCAACAGCGTCAGCAGCTTCTTTTCGGCGCCGAGAATATCCGCAGAGATGGCCGGACCGCCTGCATCGACGCCCAGCTTCGCAAGGTCCGCCGGCAGCCCGTCTGTCGCAGTATCCGTATCAAGGTACTCAATGGCGCTGTCTCCGACGACAAATTGCGGACCCGGCGTGACCGACACCACAACCAACAGCGGTCCGGACGCAGCCGCTGCAACCGGCGCGGCCTCCGTCTGTGCAGATGCCGTCTCCGCCGGTGACCGCGCGACACCGCCCTCGATATCAATCTGGTAGGCGGCCTTGCCTTCAAAGTAGCCGCGTGATTGCATCACTTTCGTCATTTTGTTGATGTCGGATTGCGCCCGGCGGCGCAGGCCGCCAATGCTCGGCGGTGGTGTCTCGCGGCGCGCCACCAGCTGCGAAACATCTTCAAGGCGCCCGAGCAAATCGGCGGACGCACCTTCAAACTGAACAATGTAACCGCGCTCCGCCACGAGCCCGGGCACCGGGCCCGCAGCCTCCGCCACAACCGGTAGCCCGGCCAGAAATACCGGCACCAGCAGCCCATAGCCGTAGCGCCTCATCTCATGCTGTATCTGGCTAAAAATTCCCATATTCCGCCAATATAGAGGCTCCATGGCCATTCTGCGACCGCCCGCGGAGCGACAATTGCGCCGGATCAATTCGCATACTTGGCAAATCACCAATAATGCGAAAGGCTGAGCGTCAAAAGCGCAGTGTAGTGCGCTCGGCACCCCAAAGCGGGGCCAGGGGGTATTCAGGCGGAGGGACACACATGAGCACGCAAGACACCAACGCAGACACGATCGACCATTCGATGCCGGCACCCAAGGCACCGCCGGTGGTCCGCAGCATCGCAATGGACGCCCCATGGCGCTGGCTGGCCCAGGGCTGGCGCGACATGTGGGCACGACCCGGCCTGAGCCTTGGATACGGCCTTGTCGCCGTCGGCACATCTGCAGGTCTGACTGCCCTGCTGATCTATCTGGAACTGTTTTCGCTCATTCTCGTCCTTGCCGCCGGCTTCATGCTGGTCGGCCCGCTGCTTGCGGTCGGCCTTTATGAAATGTCCCGCAAACTCTCCCGCGGCGAAACGGTTACCCGGGCGGACGTCATGTTTGTTTCAACAGCCGCCCCGGTTCAACTGGCGTTTATCGGCATATTGCTGTCATTGATGCTGCTGGCCTGGATCCGCATAGCCACGCTGCTCTTCGCCATCTTCTTCGGCATTGAATCCATTCCGCCGTTTGACCAGTTCTTCCCGGCACTCATTCTTGAGCCGCGCGGTCTGGCCCTCCTGGTGGTCGGCACACTCGTCGGCGGCGCCATCGCCACCGTGGTGTTCGCAACCGCAGTCGTATCCGTACCCATGTTGCTGGAGCGCGACGTGGATGCAGTGACCGCCATTATCACCAGCGTCAAATCCGTGAAGGAAAACCTGGGCCCCATGCTGCTGTGGGCCTGGCTCATTCTGGTGCTGACGACCTTTGGCATCGCCAGCCTCTTCGTCGGTCTGGTGATTACCTTCCCGCTTGTGGGCCACGCCACGTGGCACGCCTACAAGGACGTGATTGAGCCCGAAAGCGACTGATAGACAAGCGCGCATGCCCAGTATGACCGGGCATGCGCGCTAACGTGTCGTTCAGCAAATGCACCTAGACTGCCCGGTTACAGTCAGTCGCATGCCCCCAAGCCGCATGCGGGAAGGAACCGGACATGTCCATGCACGCAGCACCCCACCCGGCAATGCCCCACACAGCGGCATCCTTGCCACCCTTTTTCTTCAGCGCGTTTGTCGCGTTGAGCGTCATCGGTGTGCTTGCCTGGATCGGCCTCTCCATGCTCGCAGCACCGGCAGACGAACCAATGTATCACTTCGGTGAAAAAGGTGCCGTAACGGCCCTGTCGACGGTCTTCATGGCCATGGCCGGTGCCCTTGCCCTGGCGGTTTTCTATCTGCGCATGGACGACTGGAAGTCCGGCGCCTGGTTCTGGCTGCTGCTGGCCGCCGGCTTCGCCTTTCTGGCCATCGACGAACAATTGATGCTGCATGAGCGCGGCGGGAACGTGCTGGAAAACACACAGCTTGGGCCCTCAGAGACCTTCCGCAACTGGAATGACCTGATTGTCATCGGCTATGGCGTCGTGGCTCTTGGCATTGTTGCCTTCGCGACAAGGGAAATTCTCAAGTGCCGCACATTCGCGATCCTGTTCGCGACGGCGTTCTTCTTCTATGCGGTGCACACGGGCCTGGACACGGTCCTGCCGACCGATCTGGCCTGGAAAGATGTGCCGGAGGAAAGCGCCAAACTGCTGTGTGGCCTGTTCTTGTTTCTGTCCCTGTGTGCCCGATTCATGTCTCAGGTCGACGACCTGAGAACGGCTCACCGGAACAGCTGAGAGCGCTCAACTACGTGTTTGTCCGCGGCGGTTCATCCTGCGGCGGCATGTCGTCGTCGTCATCAAACAAGATGCGCTCTGCCGCCCCGTCGAGATCATCGAACTGGCCGCTCTTGAGCGCCCACAAAAACGCTGCGAGCCCAAGCAGACCGAGAAACAGAGCTGCGGGAATGAGCATGGCCAACACGTCCATCAGCGCTCCTCCTGTTCCGCAGGCAGTCCCACCTTGATGAACCGAAGCCGCAAGGCATTTGCGATCACAAGAATGGAAGAGGATGACATGGCAATGGCGGCAATCAGCGGCGTCACATAGCCAGCCACCGCAATGGGTACGGCAATGACATTGTAGGCAAGCGACAGCCCGAAATTCTCCAGCACCAGACGCTGACTGCCATCCGCCACATCCAGCGCAACGGTGACAGGCGCAAGCTCGTGGCCCTGAAACACAAGGTCAGCTGCCGCCTGACTGACATCCGCACCGGTGGCAGGCGACATTGAGACATGGGCGGCTGCGAGTGCCGGTGCATCATTGAGCCCGTCCCCGACCATAAGCACCTTGGCGCCATCGGCCGCCAGGCTTTCCAGTCGGGCAATCTTGTCCTGGGGCAGCAACTCACCGGCAAAGTCCTCGATACCGGCCTCGCGCGCCACCGCATCAACCGTCGCCGCCCGGTCACCGGAGAGAAGCACGACGTTCATGTCCCGGGCTTTCGCCCACTCGACGACGGCCCGGGCATCCTCGCGCAACCCGTCGGAAAAACCGAACCGCACCGGGGCGGCATCGCCAAGCCTGAACCAGATTTCCGGCCCCGTGGCATCAGCAGTGCCTGCACCGTCCGCGCCGCCGACAAAATCCACACTGCCAAGACGGGCAGAGACACCGTCAACCGTGCCCATAAGGCCCTGGCCAGGATGCTCACTCACATCCTCCGCCGTTGCGCCCGTTCCGGCTGCCTGCGCCAGTGCACGGCTCAACGGGTGTGTGCTGGCCCGCGCCAACGTCGCCGCCTTATCAAGCGCGCCCCTATCCGCCACAGACGCGTCCAGTGCTGCCGGGGCAAGCTCAAGCTGCCCATGGGTCAGCGTACCCGTCTTGTCGAACACCAGCGTGTCGACTTCCGCAAGCCGCTCGAGTGCGTCCGATGATTTTAGTAACACCCCGCGCGACAGCAATCTGCCGCTGGCCACCACATGCACCACCGGCACAGCAAGCCCGAGTGCACAGGGGCACGTGATAATGAGAACAGCAATGGCGATCTTCAGCGAGCCGTCCCACGCCATCCCGCCCAGCAGCATCCAGCCGATGAACGTCGCCGCGGCCAGAATATGCACGGCAGGTGCGTAGACCCGTGCTGCGCGGTCCGCAATACGTACAAACGTGTCACGCCCCTGCTCAGCGGCTTCCATGAGACGGACAAT
>JANQMQ010000331.1 GCA_028279995.1 Candidatus Phaeomarinibacter sp.
ACGCCGGCCAGGCCGATGGGTGTTGGTGTCTCGTTGATGGCGAGGTAGGCGGCCAAAGCGACCAGCAGCGGGGCTGAGCCGCGGGCAATTGGATAGACCTGGCTCAGGTCGCCGCGCTGATAGGAGGAGATGAGGCAGGCATAGTAAAACATGTGCGCGACGGCGCTGGCGATGAGCGGGAGCCACGCTCCGGGCGCGGGTAGAGGTGTCAGGGGGATCAGGACAGCTGCGAAGATGATGCCGGATACACGCATGGCCGCCATATCCAGCACCCGGTCTTCGCCGGTCTTGAGGGCTGCGTTCCACGTTGCGTGCATGACGGCTGTCAGCAGCAGGATGGCGATGATTGTTGTGTCGCTCATGGTGGTGCGACGCTACACGGCGGTGTGCGGAACAACATCCCTCATTTGCGCAAGGCGGGTGTCCTAGGCTGCAACACCGGTGCCGCGCACCATGACACGGTCCGGTGTTTCGCCGCGTGCCAGCTTGTCCAGATTGGACGCGATCGAAATCATCCGGCGGTAGTTGGCCTGCTGGGAATGGGCGGAGCAGTGCGGGGTGACGATGACGTTCTCAAGCTCCGTGAACGGATAAGCCGAAGGGGAAGGATCTTCGGGTACCTCGCCGGGCGCAAGGCCGCGCGCGGGATAGCGATACCAGGTATCGATGACAGCCCCCGCGATCTGCTTTGCCTTGAGGGCCTCGTAGAACGGCTCTTCCTGAACGACTTCACCACGTGCGATGTTGATGAGGACGGCTGTGTCCTTCATGGCGGCGAACTCGGTCGCGCCGATCATGCCCCGAGTCGCATCATTGAGGTCGCAGGCGAGGACGATATAGTCGCTTTCCCGGAGCAGCGTCATGACCGCATCCGGATCGTCCGCTGTTGCGCCAAGCCAGTCGAGTTCCGGCGGGCAGGGCATGGCGGAACGCTTAAGGCCCATGGTCCGCATGCTGAAGGCCTTGGCGCGCTTTGCGGTTTCCTCGCCGATGCCGCCATATCCGATAATGCCGACGGTCTTGTTCCAGATTTCGCCGTGATAGGACGTTGGGTCTTTGGAGGACCCTGAGAAGTGCCAGCTGCCGGAGCGGAAGTCCGGGTCCATCACGCGCAGGCGGAGTTCCCATTCCAGCATGACCCCAATGGTGTATTCTGCCATGGTCACTTCGTGCCCACTGCAGCCTGCCGCAATCGCCTGTGGGGGCAGGAGGTCGGCAGACAGCCAATCCGTTCCGGCAAAGGGAATCTGCAGCATTTGCAGGGTGGGACTGGCTTTCAGGCCCTTGAAGAAGGCCCCGACGAACAGACTGTCGGTTCCCGGCACAACCACGGTCGCTTCACCGAGCAATGCTTCCAGAGCGGGCTCGCCGTCCTCGGCTGTCCAAGTGCGGATATCCCAGTCCGTTGTCAGATGCCGTGCGAGGAGATCGCGTCCCTCACCGGCTTTGGATGTGGCCAAGGCGCCGGTGAGGGCGAGGACGGGTTTTGTGCTAGCTGGCAACGCCGAGCTCCTGTTTTGCAAAAGATGTGGCGCCCTTGTAGTCGGCCTTGCCGTTGGGCGCGCGGAAAGCGTCCGCTGCCACGAGTACGCGCTTGGGTGCCTTGTAGTGGGCCAGGTGATCCTTGACGTGGGAGATCAACGCAGCCTCATCAGCGGCCTCGCCCGGCGCCATGGTGATGACACCTGTGATTGACTGGCCCCATTTTTCGTCCGGCAGACCAACCACCAATGCGTCTTCGACGGCTGGATGGGTCTTGAGGGCTTCTTCGACTTCTTCTGGATAGACCTTTTCACCGCCGGTGTTGATACAGACGGAGCCGCGGCCGAGCAGCGTCAGGGTGCCGTCTTCTTCCACGGTGCAGAAGTCACCGGGGATCGAGTAACGCATGCCGTTGATGGTGCGGAAGGTCTTTGCCGTCTTTTCCTCGTCCTTGTAGTAGCCAAGGGGAATGGGCTGAGCGACCGCGATAAC
>JANQMQ010000555.1 GCA_028279995.1 Candidatus Phaeomarinibacter sp.
CCAGCGGACTGACATCAAGTGTCCGGAAATCAAACATGGCGCCGCGGAGGGCCCCCAGGTCGAAGGTCGCGGTTTCTTCCAGATGCAGGGCAGGGCGCAGGATCGAATTGAGATAGTGGTGGACGAGGCCGCCATAGCCAAGCTGATGTCGCAGGCGGCTGACGGCGATGGGTCGGGGGTCGCGGAGTTCAACAGCTGTCCGCCACTCGCGTTCCGTTTCGATCAGTGTATAGCCAATGAACAGCAGTCCGCAGCAAAGCAGTGCTGCCAGCACTGACATCCTCATCAGATGCCGCTGGGTCATCCCTTTTAGCGAGCCTGCCTTGCCCAAAATCACTTTTTCAACTCTCGGTAATCTTCGTGATTGCCTGTGAGCCTAGGCGGCAAGAGATAATTCGACGTTAAAATGTCACATAATACACGCAAAAATTGCATTTGCTGACCATTCGCATTGAACTGCTTCCCCGGGCTCTAACGCGGATATAAACATGTCTTTATATGACTCTTGTTGTTGTGGGCCCGTGCTGGTAGAACCCCGGCTAATGTCCCCTGGATTTCCCGGGGGCTTTTTGATTGCGGGTGTCTGCATGCGGCGCCCATTGCCACGGAGTGAGCGCTTATGAGCGAGCAGGATTACGTCGTCGCCGATATTTCCCTTGCGGATTTCGGCTACAAGGAAATCGAGATTGCCGAAACCGAAATGCCTGGCCTGATGTCCTGCGTTGAAGAATTCGGCTCGTCCAAGCCGCTTTCCGGCGCGCGCATCACCGGCTCGCTGCACATGACCATCCAGACGGCGGTTCTGATCCGCACGCTGGAAGCGCTGGGCGCCAAGGTCCGCTGGGCGTCGTGCAACATCTTCTCGACCCAGGACCATGCCGCAGCGGCCATTGCCAAATCCGGCACGCCGGTTTTCGCCGTCAAGGGTGAGAGCCTTGAAGAATACTGGACCTACACCGACGCCATCTTCCAGTGGCCTGACGGTGAGCCCACCAACATGATCCTCGACGATGGCGGCGACGCCACCATGTACATCCTTCTGGGCGCGCGTGCCGAGGAAGGTGAGGACATCCTCTCCAACCCGACATCGGAAGAAGAAGAATATCTCTTCGCGCAGATCAAGAAGCGCATGGAAGCCACACCGGGCTTCTTCGTGAAGCAGCGCCACGCCATCAAGGGTGTGTCGGAAGAAACCACCACCGGCGTGAACCGTCTCTATCAGCTGATGGAAAAGGGTCACCTGCCCTTCCCCGCCATCAACGTGAACGACTCGGTCACCAAGTCGAAGTTCGACAACAAGTATGGCTGTAAGGAATCGCTCGTGGACGGTATCCGCCGCGGCACGGACGTGATGATGGCCGGCAAGACCGCCGTTGTGTGCGGCTATGGCGGTGTGGGCAAGGGCTCTGCTGCTTCTCTGCAGGGTGCCGGTGCCCGCGTGAAGGTCACGGAAGTTGACCCGATCTGCGCGCTGCAGGCCGCCATGGACGGCTTTGAAGTCGTGACGCTCGACGACGCGGCCCCGACCGCTGACATCGTCATCACCACCACGGGTAACAAGGACGTGGTCACCATCGACCACATGCGCAAGCTCAAGGACATGGCGATCGTCGGCAATATCGGCCACTTCGACAACGAGATTCAGGTTGCCGAACTCAAGAACCACAAGTGGACCGAGATCAAGCCGCAGGTGGACATGGTCGAGTTCCCGGACGGCAAGCGCATGATCCTGCTGTCCCAGGGCCGGCTGCTCAACCTGGGCAACGCCACGGGCCACCCGTCTTTCGTGATGTCTGTGTCCTTCACCAACCAGGTGCTGGCGCAGATCGAACTCTTCACCAAGGGCGACGAGTACGACAACAAGGTCTATGTGCTGCCCAAGCATCTGGACGAAAAGGTCGCCCGTCTGCACCTTGAAAAGCTCGGCGTGACGCTGACGGAAATGTCCACCGAGCAGGCCAGCTATATCGGCGTGCCTCAACAAGGCCCGTTCAAGCCGGAACACTACCGCTACTAAGCCCAGCTGCTTAGACGGCGTAGCAACTCCAAACGGGGTGTCCTTTACGGGACACCCCGTTTTTTGTTGCGCGGTTTCGGGCCTGCAATCACTGCCAATGGTTGCAAGGCGCGGCGGATACGGGTTTTCTAGGCGGGAACAAGACGAATCAATGTCAGGGCCCATGCGCGTTTCACACTCCATCAGAGACCGGCTGCGCACTCGTCCCGTCCTGAGCGCGGGGGCTGTCGGCTGCGCGCTCACCGCCACAACATCCGCACACGCGCAGCAGAGCTTCGATCCGGCACTCGGATCAGCCTCCATTGAAACACTGCTCGCCGCCGTTGCCGGTGGCGCTGTCGTTATTTCCATCGGCGCGCTGTGGGCCGCGGGCCGCGCCTTCAAGCGCAACCGACGTGACCTGACTGCCCGCGCTGAGCGCATGACCGAGCTTGAAACCAAGCTCGACAGCGCGGAGAGCATTTTGTCCGCCGAGCCGGATGCTGTTTTCATCTGGTCACCGGAACGCACAATCACCCCCACCGGGTCGCGCAGTTGGGGCCGGCCGCGGGTCGTGGGATCCACCGCCGGTCTGGCAGACCCGTCGTCGGGCGCTGTTGATTTTGATTTCGTGCTGTCGCGCCTGGCGCCGGAAGATGCGGAAGCGCTGCGCAACGGCGTCTCGCGGCTGCGTGAACGCGGCGCGCGCTTCTCGCTCAATCTGCAGATGCGCGACGGGCGCACCTATGAAGCGGAAGGCCGCCCGGCAGGTGCGCAGGCCGTTTTGTGGATGCGCGACATCACCGGCGAGCGCGAAGAGGAAACCCGCCTCGTTGAAACGGCCCGCAAGGCCGAGCGCGAACGCACACTCTTGAGCCAGGTCACGGACGCAGCCCCCTTCCCCGCCTGGCGCCGCTCGGCGGATGGTGCCCTCATCTGGGTCAACGGGGCCTATGCCAAGGCGGTTGAAGCCAAGGACACGGACACCGCCATTGATGAAGCACGCGAGCTTCTGGGCGCGGACATTCTCAAATCTGCCACAACAGCCATCTCTGCCCAGACCGAATTCCGTGATCGCGCCAACGCCGTGGTCAATGGGGAACGGCAGGTGCTCGACATCATCGAGCTGCCGCTGGGGGACGGCGGCAGTGCCGGCTTTGCGCTGGACATCTCCGCCCTGTCGGAAGCAGAAGCCGATCTGCAGCGCCATCTCGAAGCCCATCGCGACACGCTGAACCGGCTGGCGAGCCCGGTTGCCATCTTCGGGCCGGACCACCGCCTGCGGTTCTACAACCGCGCCTTCCAGACCCTGTGGGGCCTTGAGGAAAGTTTCCTCGACACGGAACCCGGCGAGGGCGAAGTGCTGGAAATGCTGCGCGAGGCGCGCCGCCTGCCGGAACAGGCAGACTTCCGCGCGTGGAAACAGCAGCGCCTGGAGCTTTACACCAGCAATGAACCGACGGACGAACTCTGGCACCTGCCGGACGGGCGCACGTTGCGCGTCATCAGCCAGCCGCATCCCTTCGGCGGACTTCTCTATCTCTATGAGAACGTCACCGACCAGCTGAAACTCGAGTCCAGCCTCACCACCGCACAGCATGTGCAGATGGAGACCCTCAACAAGCTCTATGAGGGCGTCGCGGTGTTTGGCTCGGACGGACGCCTGAAGCTGCACAACCCGGCCTATCAGCGCATCTGGCAGCTGGAACAGCAGCAGCTGTCCGGCGAGCCGCATATCGACCAGATCATCGACTGGTGCCGGGGTCTTTATGACAACGCGGATGAGTGGGCGGAAATCAAAGGCCGCATCACCGGCGTGAGCGACGAGCGCGGCAACAAGACCGGCCGCCTGCAACGCCCGGACGGGTCCGTCATCGACTATGCCGCGGTGCCCCTGCCGGACGGTAACATGCTGCTCACCTATGTGGACGTGACGGATGCCTCGCGCATCGAGCGTGCCCTGCGGGACCGCAACGACGCACTGGAAACCGCCGACCGGCTCAAGTCCGAGTTTATCAGCCATGTGTCCTACCAGCTGCGCACGCCGCTCACCAACATCATCGGTTTCGGCGAAATTCTGAATACGGAGCTTTTCGGGCCACTCAACGAGAAGCAGGGTGAGTATGCGGGCGGGGTCCTCAAATCCGCCAGCGAGCTGCTCGACCTTGTGAACGACATCATCGATCTCGCCACCATCGAAGCCGGCGCGATGGCGCTGGATGTGGACCCGGTCAATCTGGACCAGGTGATGACCCAGGTGTTCGAGATGGCCGGGCCGCGCGCGAAGCAGGGCAAGCGCATTCTGGAAATCGAACACCCGGATACGCTCGGCAGCATTCAGGCGGATTCGCGGCGGCTGAAACAGATCCTGTTCAATCTCCTGTCCAACGCGATCTCCTTCACCAATCCCGGCGATACCATCACCCTGGGCGGTGAGCGTGACGGCGGCGAAGTGCGCCTGTGGGTGCGCGACACCGGCGACGGCATCAAGCCCGAACATCAGGCGACCGTGTTTGACCGGTTCGAGGCACGCGGCAGTTCCGAGAAGCGGCGCGGCGCGGGTCTCGGCCTCACCCTGGTGCGCAGCTTCGTCGAACTGCACGGCGGCTGGGTCTCCCTTGAAAGCGCCCCGCGCGAAGGCACCCGCGTCACCTGCCACCTGCCGACCGATGCCAAGCCCTTGAGTGCGCCGACGCCTGATGTTGAAGAGACGGGTACGGCAGCCGCGTCCTAGGCAGCCGCCAGCCTCCGCACGCGAAAGCTCGCTGCCGGTATCCGTTCCGTCTCTCCCGTTTAAGGGAGTGGGAGCGCCTGGGGCCTGCGATAGGCACTGGCGATATCAAACAAGTCGGGGGCAGTCCTCAGACGCTCCACACGCGAACATGCTTCGGTGC
>JANQMQ010000391.1 GCA_028279995.1 Candidatus Phaeomarinibacter sp.
GACGGCGTGCCCCTCGGCGATCACCTCCCGCACCAGCTTGTAGCCGGGGTCCGACACAAGAGGCGTCCCGGCATCGCTCACCAGCACAATGGCCGCGCCATCGGCCAGCTTGCCGAGCACGCGCGGGCGCATCCGCTCGGCATTGTGTTCGTGGTAGCTCTCGAGGCGCGCGGAGATGCCGTGGATGGAGAGCAGCTTCGTGGTCTCACGGGTGTCTTCACATAACACCAGGTCCGCCGCCGCCAGTGCATCCAGCAGTCGCAGGCTGACATCGCGCGCATTGCCGATGGGTGTCGCTGCGATGTGAAGGCCCGGCGCCAGATCACGCTGCCTGCCTGCCGCAATGTCGCCAGAACCCGGCTTTATGTCATTTTCAGATGTCATGCTGCCCCATAGGGTACGCGGACAGGACTGGCAAGAAAGCTGTTATCTGCGCCGCGACGCGTATATAGCTGCAGATCAGTCTTTAGTGAGTGCTGATCGCTCCTGGATGGGGCGGCGCGACGAGGGGTGGAGTGTCAGGTTTGATGAATTCAGCAAAACAGGTTTTGTCAGGTACGACACACGCCGGATCGCCCGCACGGGGTCTCCTGCGGGCCGGCCTTACAGCCGCCATGGCGCTGGTGCTGGTGGCCTGCACAAGCTCCGGTGACAAGCCCACGCCGCCGCCGCAGCGATCAACAGCTCCCGACGTGACGATCACGCCGCCACCGCAGACCATTCCCAACCGCAACACCACCGGCTTCCTGAAGCCGCGTCATCTGGATGCCAACGAGCCGGTGCGCGTTGCCCTGCTGGTACCGCTGAGCGGCGGCGCCGCGCCTGTTGGCGAAGCCATGCTCAATGCAGCCCAGCTTGCGCTGTTTGAATTCGACGATCCCAACATCCTGCTGATCCCGAAAGACACGGGTGGTGATCCGGCAACGGCAGCACAGGTATCGCGTGAAGCGATCAGCGAAGGGGCCGACATCATTCTGGGGCCGCTCTTTGCCAATTCGGTTGCTGCAGTGGCGGGACCGGCGCAATCGGCTGGTGTCCCGGTCATCGCCTTTTCGACGGACCGGAACGTGGCCGGCGGCGGGGTCTATCTCCTCAGCTTCCTGCCGGAAGAAGACATTGAGCGTGTGGTGGACTTCGCCGTGCTGGAAGGCCATCAGCGCTTTGCCGCCATGCTGCCGCAGAATGAATATGGCCAGCGGGTGCGCAACCAGTTCGGTCAGGCGGTGATTGCCCGCGGTGCTGAGTTGGCCGCAACCGAAACATATACGCCGACCACGGACGGCATGCTCGCTCCGGCGGAGCGTCTGGCCAAACTGAAGGACAGTTATGACGTGGTGCTGCTGCCTGCCGGCGGCACGGAGCTACAGGGCCTTGCGCCACTGCTGCCCTATTACGACGTCGATCCGCGGCAGGTGAAATTCATCGGCACCGGCCTGTGGGATGACCCGTCGGTGCTGCGCGAGCCATCCCTGGTCGGCGGCTGGTTCGCAGCCCCACCGCCTGAAACCCGCAAGGCGTTTCAAGGCCGCTTCGAACGGGTGTTCGGCAGCCAGCCGCACCGGATTGCGAGCCTTGCCTATGACGCCATGAGCCTGTCCATCGCCCTGTCCGGCGGCGCGCCGGGCCAGCGCTATACGGCAACCGAGCTGACAGCTGAAGACGGCTTTGCCGGCATTGACGGCGTGTTCCGCTTTACGCCCGACGGGCTGAATGAGCGTGGCCTCGCCGTCATGGAAGTAAGGCCCGGTGGCTTTGTGGTTGTGAGCCCGGCGCCGCAGTCGCTTACCAGCGGACCGGTCTTCTAGAGCAGGATTTCGCGCAGGATCGCGTTCAGCACTGGGCGCCCCCTGGCTGTGACAGCGAGTTTATCCCCACCGGCTGTGAGAAGCCCTTCCGCAGCCAGCGCATTGACAGCTTCATTGTCAACTAGATCGGCCACCGGCGCAGGAAGCTGCGATTGATGCACACCGCCGGTGAGCCTTAGACCCATCAAGAGGATTTCCACCGCGCGGTCCGGGTTATCCACATGGTCATCCACAGCCAGTCCATGGCCCCGGGCCTCGACCTGGGTTAGCCAGCGCATGGGGTCATCATGGGCCTGGGTGGCGATCCACCGATCCTCAACACGCAGCCGGCCATGGGCGCCGGGGCCTGCTGCCGCGTAGGCATCGCCCTGCCAGTACACAAGGTTGTGGCGGCTCTCTTCACCCGGTCGGGCATGGTTGGACACTTCATAGGCTTCAAGCCCCGCGGCCTCACACAGCTCCTGGGTCACTTCGTACATTTCGGCACCTGTGTCTTCCGAAGGCGTCTGCAGGCGGCCTGCCTCATGAAGAGCGGCAAAAGGCGTGCCCTCTTCGATGGTTAGCTGATAGAGCGACATGTGCCCGGCGGTGTAGGCCAGCGCGTCCGACAGTTCGCGCCGCCAGTTGTCCACCGTCTGATGCGGCCGCGCATAGATGAGGTCAAACGACACGCGCTCGAAGATATCGCGGGCCAGCCCCACCGCTTTCAGCGCTTCGGCTGCCGTATGCAGGCGGCCGAGCGCCTTGAGGCTCTTGTCGTCCATGGCCTGCACGCCTAGCGACACCCGGTTGATCCCGGCCGCGCGGTACCCGCGGAAGCGATCCGCCTCCACGCTCGTGGGATTGGCTTCGAGTGTGATTTCCGCGTCGGGCGCGATTGTCCACAGGTTGCCGATGGCGTCCAGAATTGACGTGACAGTTGTCACTTCCATCAAGGAGGGCGTACCGCCGCCGAAAAAGATGCTGGAGACTGTCCGACCGGGCATGCGCTGCGCCATCGTCGTCAGCTCGCGGACAAGTGCCTTTGCATAGCGCGTCTGATCCACCCCCTGCTGGACGTGGCTGTTGAAGTCGCAATAGGGGCATTTGGCCTGACAGAACGGCCAGTGCACATAAACGCCGAACGGCCGCTCGGCAGCGCTCGTGTCAGGTCCTGTCGGCAAAACAGGCGTCGATGAGCTGCTCGAAGGCATGGGCGCGGTGGGAGATTGCATGTTTCGCTGCCGGGTCCATCTCGCCAAAGGTGATCTTGTGCCCGTCGGGCTGGAACACCGGATCATAGCCGAAACCGCGGGTGCCGCGCCCCGGCCAGACCAGCGTGCCCGATACGCTGCCTTCGAAAGTCTCCACATGGTCATCGGGCCAGGCCAGCGTCAGCGCGCAGATGAACTTTGCGTTCCGGTTACCGTCAGGGCCGCCGTTCCTGTCGCACATCTCTTTTTCGACGCGGGTCATGGCCACAGCGAAATCCCGGCCTTCGCCGGTTTCAGCCCAGCGGGCGGAATAGATGCCCGGCTCGCCATCCAGAATCTCAACGGCAAGGCCGCTGTCATCTGACAGGGCGGGCATGTCCGCCGCCCGCGCCGCAGCCAGTGCCTTGAGCTCCGCATTGCCCTTGAAGGTCTTTTCGGTTTCCTCAGGCTCAGGCAGGTCCAACTCGGCGGCTGATACCGTCTCGACGCCGAAGGGGGCCAGGAGATCACGGATCTCCTTGACCTTGCCCTCGTTGTGGCTGGCGACAACCAGCTTGGCAGCAGTGAACCGGCGATGCGGCATGAATTACGCCACCGCCTGCTTCTGCATTTCCACCAGATCACGGACCGACGCCTTGGCGAGGCCCATGAGGTCGTT
>JANQMQ010000392.1 GCA_028279995.1 Candidatus Phaeomarinibacter sp.
CAATGGGGGACGCGTCATCTCTGAGGTGCTTGTCGCCCCAGTCCATCAGCGCCACCAGAACGATTACCGCTTCCCGGCCCTTGTCCGTCATCCGGTATTCGTTCCGGGTGCGGCTTGAGCCTTCGCGGTAAGGGTGCCGCGACAACAGCCCGGCAGCGACCATGCGGTCCAGCCGCTGACTTAGTGCAGCCCGTGGAATGCCCAGGTCTGCTCGCAGATCCTCAAAGCGCGTGACGCCGTAAAGCGCTTCCCGCAGTATGAGCAGCGTCCACCGGTCCCCGAAAAGGTCTGTGGCCCGGGCCATGGAGCAGTCTTCCTTCGCAACCGGTGTCCGGATCACACGGTTCACCGCTCGCAGGTAAGAGGCGGATTCTGGCGGGGTTTCTGAGTTCGGCATATGAACTTAGATATCATGTGAGACATCCAAGTTCAAAAAGAGTGCTGCGTTAGTAGCTGCGGTTGACGCAGAAATGTACCAGGCTGATCAGCACATCACGCATGTCGCTCTCGGGGAAGATCGCCAGCGCGTCGCAGGCAATCGCCCCGTAGTGGCGGGCGCGACCGATGGTGTCATCCAGGCAGCCATGGCGGTCCATGATGGCGATGGCCTCTTCCATGTCGCCGTCGCGCTGGTCGCCGTCGCGCAGCGTACGCTCCCAGAATTTTCGTTCATCCGCCGTGCCGCGGCGATAGGCTAGCACCACAGGCAGTGTCAGCTTGCCTTCGCGGAAATCATCCCCAACCGTCTTGCCGAGCGTGGCCTGGCGGCCTGAGTAGTCCAGCGCGTCGTCCACAAGCTGGAATGCGATGCCGAGATTGCGGCCATAAGAGGCAAGCGCCGCCTGTTCGGAGTCCGGTCTGTCAGCGATCACGGCGCCGATTTCAGTCGCCGCTGCAAACAGCGCCGCTGTCTTGGCGTTGACGACCTGAAGATAGGCATCTTCCGTCGTGCGGGTGTCTTTTGTCGTGGCCAGCTGAAGTACTTCACCTTCGGCAATGACGCAGGCGGAGGTGGAAAGAATGTCGAGCGCCTTCAGCGAGCCGACTTCCACCATCATCTTGAACGCACGGCCCAGCAGAAAATCACCGACAAGCACGCTGGCCTGATTGCCCCAGATCTTGCGCGCGGCTTCCTTGCCGCGCCGCAGATCACTTTCATCCACCACGTCGTCATGCAGCAAGGTGGCCGTGTGCATCAGCTCAACGGCAGCGGCCAGCTTCACATGGTCCGTACCCTGATAGCCGACAATATTGGCCGCCGCGAGGGTCATCATCGGGCGCAGGCGCTTGCCGCCACTCTCGACAATGTGACCGGCCAGTTCGGGAACCATCTCGACCTGCGAGGCCAGCCGCGAGAGGATGAGGTCCGTTACCCGCTCCATGTCGCCGCCGACGAGTTCGGTCAGCCGCTCAACGGCATCGCTGCCTTCGCCACGGTCACTTTCAAGAGGAACGACTACGCCCATGCCTTCAACGCCCTTACTGGAGGGCGCTCCTTCGCGTGATAAGGTGGGCAAGGTAAAGTCATGACCCTGCCCGTTGATACAAAGTCTAAGTGCGGGTCACACCCGGTCAAGTCAACTCCTGTGCGGCCCGCTGCCGCGCATTCCACATCTGCAATTGGGATATTCGGTCACCACCATGATTGAGCTGTTGCGCACAAATGACCCGGTTCTCGTCTCTTTTGCACAAGCCTTGCTGCGCGATGCCGGTCTGCGGTTCGATGTCCTCGACGTTCATATGAGCATTGTTGAGGGCTCCTTGGGCATTTTGCCGCGCCGCCTGGCCGTCCACGAAGATGACGCTGCAGCGGCCCGGACCTTGCTGGTGGATGCCGGCATCGACGTGCCGCCGGTGGGGGAGAGCCGCGGGTGAAACTTGTTTTTCGCTCCCAGAACCCTGTCCATATCAGTTTTGTGGAGGCAACTCTGAGGTCGGAGGGATTCTCCGTCTTGGTAATGGATGATCTTGATGTTCAGTGGTATCTCAAAGGTCAATGGGCACCTTTGCGGAAGGTCTACGTGCTCGAGGAAGAGGCCAAAGAAGCAGTGTCACTTCTTATAGATGCTTGGGACGCGATCAAGACAGATAGTAATGATGTACCGCCGGTGGGGGAGAGCCGAGGGTGACAGGTGATCAGGCAACCAGAGCCGAGCTTGAAACCTCGGACGATAATTTCCTAAGCGGCCAGATCAAATGCCTCCAGCCCCGCAACGGATTTCGTGCTGGGGTCGACACCGTCATGCTGGCCGCCGCCTGTCCGGCAAAGGAAGGCGAGCGGGTGATCGAGCTTGGCTGCGGCCCCGGTGTTGCTGCGCTGTGCTTGGCGTCGCGAACGGGTGCGCATGTGCTGGGCGTTGAAATCGAAGACGAAGCCCTTGAGCTCGCGAACAGAAATGCGCAGCGAAACGACCTGTCAAACGCAGTGACCTTCATCAAGGCGGATGTCACAGCCAAGGGGAGCGTGCTTGAAGAACTTGGACTTGTGCCCGAGAGCTGCGACCACGCCATCGGCAATCCGCCGTTTCTGACCGAGGGTGAGGCCACACCGCCGCCGGGTGACGTCCGCGCCCGCGCCTTTTCAGGTCCGGCTGACCTGCTGGCCGCCTGGGTCAAATGCGCCACCCGCATGGTGAAGCCGGGCGGTACACTTACCTTTGTGCACCGGGCGGACAAGCTGGCCGACCTGCTGGCAGCCCTGGAGAGCCGGGCAGGGGGCACGAAGGTCTATCCCCTATGGCCGGCGCCGCGCAGCACCGGCAAGGCGGCAACGCGGATCATCGTGCAGGCCACCAAGGGCAGCCGCGCGCCGCTGCAGATCCTGCCCGGCCTCGAATTGCACGGCCGCGGCGGTCTGATCGCGGATAAAGCGTGGGATATCCTCAGAAAAGGCAGGGAAATCAACATTTCGGGCTAGCTTGTGCCGACCGGCCGGAATGCCTATGTCTCCCCCATGGGAATAAAAGACAATCTGCGCGGCCTGCGCGACCAGCCCCTCATCGGCCCGCTGGCAAAACGGCTCTTCAGTGAACCCGAGCCGCAGGTCAACGTGGTGCGCCTCAACGGCGTCATCGGCGGCCAGTCGAGCCCGTTCAACCCCAGCCTCACCCTCACAGGCGTTGCTGCGGACCTTGAGGCCGCGTTCTCGGACAAGTCCGTCAAGGCGGTGGCCCTTGCCATCAACTCGCCCGGTGGCTCCCCGGTCCAGTCCGCACTCATCATGAAGCGCGTCCGCGCCCTGTCAGCGGAAAAGGAAATCCCCGTCTTCACCTTTATTGAAGATGTGGGCGCTTCCGGTGGCTACATGCTGGCGCTTGCGGGTGATGAAATCTACGCGGACGAGAACTCTGTGGTCGGCTCCATCGGCGTCGTCTCCGCCGGTTTCGGCTTCAAAAGCCTGATTGACCGCGTGGGCATTGAACGCCGGGTCTATACAGCCGGTGAGAGCAAGGCGATGCTCGACCCGTTCAAGGCAGAAGACCCCAAGGATGTGGAGCACCTCAAGGGCCTGCAGGCGGAGGTGCACGAAAGCTTCAAGCAGATGGTCCGCGACCGCCGCGAGGGCAAGCTGGCGTCTCCCGAAGGCGATCTCTTCACCGGCTCCTTCTGGACCGGCGCCAAGGCCAAGTCGCTCGGGCTTGTTGATGATCTGGGCGACATGCGCGCCATCATGAAGGACAAGTTCGGTGAAAAAACCAAGCTGAAGCTTGTCCACACCGCCGGCGGCCTCTTCCGCCGCCACAAGAACGCAGCGGAAGTGTCAGCGGGTGCCTCATCCTCGTCACTCTCGCTGGATACAAATCTGGTCGACAACGCCCTGAGCGCGCTGGAAACCCGCGCCCTGTGGTCCCGGTTCGGCCTTTAAAAGCGTTTTTAGAAAAAGTGTGGGCGTTATCCGTCCGAAAACGCGTTGATACTAAGAAGCTAGTGAGAGGAAAAATCTCATGGGGAACATGATTCTCACCGCCCTCCTGGTGGTGGCCGCCTATGCAGCCTGGAAGACGCTGAAGGACAAGGGCCTTGGCCGCCGCTCCTCCGTGGAGGAAGCCGCCCGCCGGGCCACCGAGCATATGGCCGGAAAATCAGATGCGCAGACCCTCGAAGCAGGCCAGGACGGCGTCTACCGCCCGAAGGACAAAACGCCCCGCTGATTTCGGGTGTCAGCCTTCCGCGAGCCTCTCCTTGACCCCACCGGACCCGCGCGGCTAGGTTCCGGCGCGCCTGGGATGAATGGCAGTTTCATTGTCGATTCTGTTTATGTCGCCCCGCTCGCGTTTTGGCAGCGTTTTGAACCCATTCCGGTAAAGCACACCCGCCTCCATGACCGCGTCACGGCCCAAGGCCGACACATCTTTTCAGGGCCTCATCCTGACCCTTCAGCGCTTCTGGGCAGATCAGGGCTGCGTCCTGCTGCAGCCCTATGACATGGAAATGGGCGCCGGCACCTTTCACCCCGCGACCACCCTGCGCGCTCTCGGGCCAAAGCACTGGAATGCTGCCTATGTGCAGCCGTCGCGCCGCCCGACCGACGGTCGCTATGGCGAGAACCCGAACCGTTTCCAGCACTACTACCAGTTTCAGGTGATCCAGAAGCCCAGCCCGGAGAACATTCAGGAGCTCTATCTGCAGAGTCTGTATGCGCTGGGGATCGACCCCAAGCTGCATGACATCCGCTTTGTGGAAGACGACTGGGAAAGCCCGACA
>JANQMQ010000561.1 GCA_028279995.1 Candidatus Phaeomarinibacter sp.
ACCGTCTGACGTGAAGATGAGCATTGCGCTGGCGAACTCAGGGCCGCTGCAGATCGAGCTGATCCAGCAGCGCAATGATGCGCCCTCCATGTATCTGGACTTTCTGAATGCCGGACATGAAGGCCTTCAGCATGTGGCGTTCTGGACGGCGGATTTTGACGATGACATGGCCCGCATGACCGAGCGCGGGTTTGAAGTCGGTCACTCCGGCCAGATCGGCGCGGACGGACGGTTCGTCTACTTCACCAAGCAGGATCATCCCGGCAGGGTCATTGAGCTGTCGGAAACCAATGGCCGCAAGGGTGCGTTCTTCCAGTCGATCCGCGATGCGGCAGACAGCTGGGACGGGTCGGACCCGGTGCGGACGGTCTAGGCGCCTGCCGGTTCTGCTGGATCAGTCGATGATCTGGGTGATAGAGAAGGCACCGCGAATGTCGCCCTCCTGAAAGCCTGTTGCTTCATCGTCCGGGTAGGACAGGGCCAAGGCGGCTTCCACGCCCGGTGCAAGCTGCGTCCCGTGGCAGGCCAGGCACGCGCCCTTGGCCGGGATGGCCTTCATGTAGCGGTAGGCCCTGGTGCCATTGGCAAGCGTGACCACATCATGGGTTTCAAGGGTTGCGGGATCAGCACCGTTTTGGCGCGCCTCGAGGAAGCGGGCGAGGATTTCTGCTTCATAGGCGTCCGGCCTGTTGGCGGGGTTGCGGAGCCTGTGGCTGGTACGACCGACCTTCCAGCCAGTCTGCACCGATATCTGCTCTGCAATTGCTGGGGCGGCCTCCTTGCAGACGGAGATGGCTGCGACAGGGCCACCGGCCTGCATGGCTGTCTTGAGTTCTCCCTGCAATTCGGCTGCAAAGGTTTTTACCGCCGCGCGTGAGGCGATGGTGCTCTGCTCGACATCCTCCTGGTCCGCGCTGCTTTGGCGCGCCTGATCGCAGCCGGCCAATGTCGTGGCCGACAACATCACAAGAGCCCCCAATACGGCCATGCCCGGGAGCCTCATGCGCGCGGATGACGCGACCTTGTTGAGTGTCGTTCTCATCGCTTTTCACTCCCGGACCAACGGTGATCACACTCGTCCGTCTGCTGGTTTGCCTGTCTCTTCTGACGTTGAAGTATAAGCGGTCAGACACCCCAATAAGACTTGGGGAATTGTCACATGCGCAGGGATGTCGCAGGCACTCTCCTGCGGCATTGAAACACTCGACGTAGGGTCTGGCGGGCATATGATCTGTGTTATCCGAGCCGCGCAGCGGGTCGCAGCAAAAGGACAGGACAATGACCGACAAGATTCTGCATGAACTTTCCCCTGCCGAAGTGAAGGCCCGGATGGACGCGGGCGATGTGGTGGTCATTGATGTACGCGAGCCGCGCGAATATGGCGCCGAGCGTATTCCCGGCGCCCTCAACTATCCGCTCTCCACCTTCGATGCCTCAGCCCTGCCCACCGGCGGCAAGGCGGTGATCCTGCATTGCGGCGTCGGCAAGCGGTCCGCCATGGCGGCGCAGAAGTGCTTTGAAGGCGGCACGTCAGAAGCAACGCATATGGCCGGCGGTCTGGGCGAGTGGAAACAGGCCGGCCTGCCGCTCATCATCACGGATCCGGAGACCGGGCAGCCGGAACTGAAGGGCTGATTTCCGCCATTCCTGCTCCAACGATCAGGCTATGACTTGAACGTCATCTGAGTGTCTTCATACTCCTTCGACCGGCAGGGACATGCTGGGTTCAAGGTCGGGATCAGGGGAGGATGCTCATATGGCTTCGGAAGAAACGGCTTCAAAAAAATTTTCAAGTACCGCCAAATGGCTGCACTGGCTGACGGCACTGCTGGTGCTGGTCGCGATCCTGTTTTCGTTCGGTGTCATTCCGCCGGGCTTTGAAGGCATGCCGCTGGATGAGCGGTTACAGACGCTGATGATCCATTCGGGCAACGGCATTGTCGTACTGCTGCTGACGCTCTACCGCATCCGCTACCGGCGCACCCATACGCCGCCGGCCTATCCGGACAGCATGCCGGACTGGCAGAAAAAAGCGTCCAAATGGAACGTATACGGACTGTATGCGCTGCTGATCTATCAGCCGCTCGTCGGCATCTCGCATGCGCTGACCTATGTGGACGGGGACATCAAGCCTTATGGGCTGATCAATCTGACGGGGCTTGCCCCGTCGGACGCGGCGCTGACGCAGGTGTTTCATGTGATGCACGCCATTGGCGGGCTGGCGCTCTCGGCCCTGATCATCGTGCATGTGGCCGCAGCCATGAAGCACTGGCTCATTGACCGGGACAAGGTGTTCCAGCGGATGCTGCCTTACGGGCGGGTCTAGGCCCTAGCTGCGCGCGTTCAACAGGGGGCCGTGATTGATCTTCGGCAGGACAAGCCGGGAGAAATACTCGGCCTCCTTCGCGTGCGGGTAGCCCGACAGGATGAAGGCGGAAAAGCCCATCTCGCGGTACATCTCAATCTTCGCCGCCACCTGATCCGGGTTGCCGACAATGGCGGCGCCGCAGCCCGAGCGCGCCTTGCCGATGCCAGTCCACAGGTTTTCTTCGGCGAAGCCTTCGTCATCGGCGCCGTCACGCATCATGGCCT
>JANQMQ010000431.1 GCA_028279995.1 Candidatus Phaeomarinibacter sp.
GGCATCATTGCGGCTGCACAGCCAGACTGATCGCACATTGGCATCACCAACGCGAAACCGCATCAGGACCAGCGCGCACACCACATTGGCAAGCAGCGCCAGCGCAGCAATGCCGCCCATGATCTCCGCAGACGGATCATTCAGCACAATCAGGCGGTAGGCCGTGAAGCCGAGCACGCCCAACCCCATGAGCAACAGCGAAACACCCTTTACCAATGCCGCGCGTGCCCGCCAGTGCAGCGCCATGCCGATGACAATGAGCGACATGGCATAGGTCGCCGTGTCTCCCGCAAAATCCAGCGCATCCGCCTTGAGCGCCATAGACTGCCCGGCAAAACCGGCACTACCTTCCACGAAGAACATGACGAAATTGATCGTAATGACGATCCACAGCGCCCGCTTGTAAGCGGCACTCGCCCCATCAAACGTCACGTCATTGTTGCAGCAGCCGCTCATCGCCCGCGTCCCTTGTTTTTGTCACTTGTTTTCATCTCAGTGACTCGCAACATAGGAGCTACAGTGACTAGAGCTTCAAGCCATGATCTGAGGAAAAGTGCGAAAAATGTTCACCATCGGAAAACTGGCCAGAGAGACGGGCGTCAAGGTCCAGACCGTTCGCTATTACGAGGACATAGGCCTGATGCCGGAAGCCGAGCGCTCCGCCGGCAACCAGCGGCTCTATACCCAGGCGCACATAGACCGCCTGGGGTTCATCCGCCACGGGCGCGAACTGGGGTTTCCGCTGGACGCGATCCGCACCCTGCTCGACCTTTCGGACAAGCCGGACGCCTCATGTGGTGAAGCTGATGAAATCGCACGCGCTCAGCTGGCCGAAGTCGAAAGCCGCATCGCGCGCCTGGAAGCCCTCAAGACGGAACTCACCCGCATGATCAGTCAGTGCGCCCATGGCACCGCCGCAGACTGCCGTGTGATTGAAGTTCTGGCATCGACCGACCACGCCCACTGCGCATCAGACGATCATCTGGCGGACGCAGTTCCTAGGATTGCGCCTCCACCTCCACAATCTTAGAACAAGCAAAAATTGCATATTCCATGAATCATTCGCTACGCTTCTGGAAGCAATGGTGGAGGGAACCATGGAACGTCCAGAATATGTGGTATCGGGTGAAGTTGCCCGACTACTTCCGACATACAGCGAAACGCAAAAGGAAGGGCGATCTACTTCCATTCTGCTCGCCACAATGATGGCGGTAGCGCCATTTGCGAAAAGCCTGCTTCACCCAATCGGAGTTCGGATCGGGAAGACAACACGGCTAGGCTGCTTCACCGAGGTTGTGTTCAAGAGCCAGCCAAAGCAAGCCAAGGATCGACCAGATGGATTGATCATTGCGGAGACCGGCAAGCGCCAATGGCGAGCGATTGTCGAAGCGAAAGTGGGAAACGCCGAGTTAGACGCCACGCAACTTCATACCTACTTAGGCATCGCCAAAGAAAATGACATTGATGCAATCATCACCATCAGCAATCAATTTGCGGCGCTTCCAACCCACCACCCCGTTGAAATTGAACGCAGGGCAGGCCGAGGCATTGGTGTTTTTCACTGGTCTTGGACATCTGTTTTAACACAAGCAATGTTGCTGCTGGCGTCGGAAGAAAATCTGAATCCTTCGGAACGCTATCTCCTCGCCGAGTTTGTGCGGTACCTCAAGCATGACAAATCCGGCTTGACCCGATTTGATCGAATGAACTCAGACTGGAAAGACCTAGTTACTGCTGTCAACGCACAGATGCCGTTGCGTAAAGACATGCCGATGCTGGTCAATAGCGTTTCAAGCTGGTTTCAAGAAGAACGTGATCTGTCTCTCAGGTTGACTCAAACGCTTCGACGAAGCGTCACGGTCAAACTGTCTCGCAGTCACAGCACCTCACCAGTAGAACGACACGCTGAAATATGCGAGCAGGTTGTAGCAGACACATGTTTGCACTCAGCTTTTGAAATCCCAAATGCCGCTGCGCCGCTGGTGGTTACTGCTGACATTGCAAGGCGCAGTATCATTTGTTCAATGACTCTTGCTGCACCAACAGATCGCAAGGCACCGTCTGCGCGTGTCAACTGGCTGCTTCGGCAACTAAGCGCAACAACGGCCGGTAACATGTTTGTCCGAGCACACTGGTCTGGTCGCTCGCAACCAACACAAGCACCGTTGGAACGGCTGAAGGATGACCTTAACCTGCTGAACAATCCAAGCGGCAACAAAGAACTCAAAAGTCTCGAGGTGATCTATATCGCCGACATAGGGGCCAAGTTCGGCCAGACGACTAAGTTCATTTCGGAACTAGAGGCAATAGTTCCGCGGTTTTATGATCAAGTCGGCCAGAAACTGAGAGCATGGGTGCCTCCCCCACCGAAGTATCGCCCGAGTCCTGATGTAGCTGAACTAGATGTTGATAAGTCAGAAAACAAGCAACCCGAGGCCGGCGACGAAACCACGAGCCAGCTCCAAAACCAAACACGTCATGAGAACCCGGCAGGCAATGCACCGAACCTCAGCATAGAATCTGCATTTGAGAGTTTTTATTCGGAACCAGAGATACCCGAGTTCCTGAGACGCAACTAAGATTCAAGCGCCCTGATGGCGGCAATCGCCGCTCCGAGCCCACCCGCAGGACTGGTCAGCACCGGCACCGCCACATCCACACCGTCGAGCGCATCCACCATGGAAGCCTGGGCGAGCACGATGACATTGGCCCCCGCCTGTTGAGCCAGCATGACGTTGTCTGCAATGAGCTGGTTCATCCTGGACGTGTCACCGGCTTCAAAGGCGTCCCATGCGCCTTCCACCAGCACCGGCGCCACGTCCGCCTGTTCCGCCACCCGGCCTACTTCATCGACAATGAGATCACAGGTCGGCTTCAGCGTGCATTTGAGCGTTGCAAGTACCGCAATCGACCTCCCTGCCTGCGCTGCCTCGGCTGCCATCGGCCGATCAACCCGCAGCACCGGTTTATCGGTCTTTGATGCAGCTTCATCGGCTGCCGGGCCAAGCGTCGAGCAGGTGCACAGCACAGCATCCGAAGCCGCAGTAGCCTCGTGCAGAATGCGCACGGCGCGGGCATGGGTGTCTTCAGGCAGAATGCCGGACACGATGGCGCGCTGAAGCAGGTCTTCACGCACCACATGGGAGAGCCGGATTTCCGGCAGGTCCTGGCTGATATCGCCACCGGTTAGACGGGCGAAGAGACGTTCAAAAACGTCAACGTGCCGGGGTGACGTGTGCAGCAGTGTCAAAACAAGAGCACGGCGCATCACGCACCTCCGGCACGATTGAGCAACAAACTAGAAGTCTGATTGTGACCTAGTTCTTTTCTTTGTCGACCATTTTGGTCTCGGCGATCCATGGCATCATGGCGCGCAGCTTTTCGCCGACTTCTTCAATCGGGTGAGCCGCATTCATGGCACGGGTCGCCTTGAAGCTGGTCTGCGAGACCTTGTTTTCCAGCATCCAGTCACGAGTGAACTTGCCGGTCTGGATGTCTTCCAGAACCCGCTTCATCTCCGCCTTGGTTTCGGAATTCACGATCCGCGGACCGGTGACATAGCCGCCATACTCAGCGGTGTTCGACACGGAGTAGTTCATGGTGGCGATGCCGCCTTCATACATCATGTCGACGATGAGCTTCACTTCGTGCAGGCACTCGAAATACGCCATCTCCGGCGCGTAGCCTGCTTCCGTCAGTGTTTCGTAGCCGGCCTTGATGAGCTCGGAGAGACCACCACACAGAACAGCCTGCTCACCGAAGAGATCGGTTTCGCATTCTTCCTTGAAGGTCGTTTCGATGATGCCGGCACGGCCACCGCCGATGGCAGAGGCGTAGGACAGGCCGATGTCATGGGCATTACCGGTTGCATCCTGGTGGATCGCGATCAGGCACGGCACGCCGGCACCGCGCTGGAACTCGCCGCGCACCGTGTGGCCCGGACCCTTGGGCGCAACCATCAGCACGTCGATGTCAGCGCGGGGCTGCAGCAGGTTGAAGTGAAC
>JANQMQ010000481.1 GCA_028279995.1 Candidatus Phaeomarinibacter sp.
TAACAAGCAGCAGCATGGCGCCAGCGGCAACGGCATGGCCTTCGACCTGAGCCACAATGCGCAGGTGTGATGTAAACAGCCGCAAGAGAAGTTGGCCCGTCGCGGTCAGAAGTCCGGCAGCTGCTGCTTCTCCATCCGCGAGGATTGCATTGTCGAGGCCCACGCAGAACGCGCCGCCATCCCGGCCCTTCAGAATGATGGCCTCGACAGATGTATCCTGCTCGGCCTGTGTCACAGCCGCATCCAAGGCGGCAATGGCGTCGGGGGTCAGGGCATTGGGGCCCTTGCCCTCAATCTGGATAGTCCGGAAAGCAGTCATGTTCAGCCTCGTGCATTGGGGATGCTCAGAGTAAGACGTGCTGACTGTCTTCCAAATACAAAAAGGCCGGAGCGAATGCTCCGGCCTTTCGTTGTTTCAGGATATCCTGCCTAGTTGCGTTCGCGGCGGGCGAGGAAGGCAAGACGCTCAAATAGGTGCACATCCTGCTCGTTCTTTAGCAGGGCGCCGTGCAGCGGTGGGATCAGCTTGGACGCGTCACGCTCGCGCAGGGTTTCCGGCGATACGTCTTCGTTCATGAGCAGCTTGAGCCAGTCAAGAAGCTCAGACGTGGACGGCTTCTTCTTGAGGCCGGGGACGTCGCGCATTTCGTAGAAGACGTCGAGCGCTTCCTTGACCAGACGCTCTTTCAGATTGTCGAAGTGGACGTCGACGATCTGGGACATGGTGTCGGCGTCCGGGAACTTGATGTAGTGGAAGAAGCAGCGGCGCAGGAATGCGTCCGGCAGTTCTTTTTCGTTGTTGGACGTGATGATGACGATGGGGCGTTCTTTCGCCTTGATGACCTCATCGGTCTCGTAGACGTAGAACTCCATGCGGTCGAGTTCCTGGAGCAGGTCATTGGGGAATTCGATGTCGGCCTTGTCGATCTCGTCGATCAGCAGCACGACTTTCTCCTTGGCGTCGAACGCCTCCCAGAGCTTGCCCTTGTTGATGTAGTTCTTGATGTCCTTGACGCGCTCATCGCCCAGCTGACTGTCACGCAGGCGGGTGATCGCATCATATTCATAGAGACCCTGATGCGCCTTGGTGGTGGATTTGATGTTCCATGTGATCATCGGCACGCCCAGTGACGTGGCAATCTGCTCGGCCAGTACGGTTTTACCGGTGCCGGGTTCACCCTTCACAAGGAGCGGGCGCTCGAGGGTAATGGCTGCATTCACGGCAACCCGAAGGTCTTCGGTTGCCACATAGTCTTTGGTGCCTTCAAAGCGCATCAACAAGTCCTGCCAGTTGGTTTGGTAATTAGTCGGTAAGATTTCTGAACGGGCGCAAACCTAGGGGTACGCGCCGCGATGGGCAAGCGGCATGACGCAAAGTCATTTGAGCAATGTTGCCCGGCAAAACATGCCGCATGGGGAAGAAAGTGCTGATATCACAGCATGCCCCGAACTTCCAACTCCTTGAAAACAAACAACAAACGGTCTGGCCCGAGGCTTGCTCCAGTGTGTCTGAATTATTCCGCGTGCCGGTTGGGTGCGCAGCCATCTGTCAGTCCTCTGGAGGGATCCGATGACAATCTTCGGTGCAATGACCACCGCCGTGACCGGTCTTAAAGCCAACTCAAAGGCGCTGGGTCATATCTCGGACAATATCGCCAACTCGCAGACCATCGGGTTCAAGCGGACCGAGACCAATTTTCGCGACCTGGTGACGTTCGCTACCTCGCGCAATAACGCGCCGGGTACGGTGCTTGCGGAAGCCCGCTTCACCAATACGGTGCAGGGTGCACTTGAGGCGGCCCAGGTGCCGACGCACATGGCCATCAATGGCGATGGATATTTTATGGTGTCGGAGCGGGTGGCGACATTGGACAACAAGCCAGTGTTCAACCAGATCGACTACTACACCCGCCGTGGTGACTTTGAAGTGGACCGGTTCGGCTATCTCCAGAATGGTGCCGGCTACTATCTTCAGGGTGTCCAGATCAATCCGCTGACCGGTAACAAGGTGGGCGATGTGCCCAGCCGTATTCAGATTGAGAACGATTTCATTTCGGCCAAGCAGTCCACAACGCTGGACTATCGTGCCAACCTGCCGTCGTTCCCCAAGACAGTGACGGCTGATGCCGCGACGGCCAACTCCGAGCTGATGCTCGATGGGACGTTCACCAACAACCCGACAACATTTGGTGGTGACGGTTTTGTTCAGGGGCAGGACGAACAGCTGTTCCTTGACCGCTCCCTGGCCGGCGGTGCGATCACCATGTACGACTCGATCGGTAACCCGGTGAATGTTGAGCTGCGCTGGGCGAAGGTAAACAATGTCGGCAACGGTGCTGCCCAGGCGGGCGGCGCGGACACCTGGAACCTGTTCTACCAGACAAGCACGACGGCCACTGGCACGACAGCCAAATGGAACAATGTTGGCCAGTCTTATGTCTTCAACACCAATGGTGTTGCGACACCGGCCGTCAACTCGGCCACCCTCACCAACCTGACAGTTGACGGTATCAACCTTGGCAACATCACGGTGAACCACGGTGCCAACAAGGTAAGCCAGTATGCTGATCCCAATGGTTCAGTTGATGTGGGTGAGATCGAGCAGGACGGTTTTGCATCCGGCGCTCTTGCTTCCATCGCTGTGTCTGATGCCGGCCGCGTTGTTGGCACCTACACCAACGGCAAGCAGCTGGACCTCGCTGAAGTGACACTCGTGAAGTTCAACGCCGACAACAAGCTGCGCAAGCTTGATGGCGGTGCTTGGGCGGCCACGCAGGACTCCGGTGAGGCTATCCAGGGTGCATCGGGCGAAATTGTGGCGGAAGCGCGTGAGGCGTCCAACGTGGATATCGCTGACGAGTTTTCCAAGCTCATCGTCACACAGCAGGCCTATTCAGCGACGACCCGTATCGTGACGACGGCTGACGAGCTTGTGCAGCAGACACTCAACATGAAGCGGTAACCCGCTGACCTTCGGCAGGTAGCTCAGGCTGCCTGCCGGTACTTCTCACCTCATCAGATACAGATACGTTCATGTCCCTTTCAACCGCACTCAATGCAGCCGTTTCCGGGCTCAAGGCCAACCAGGCCGCGGTCGATCTTACGTCGCGCAATATTGCCAATGCGACGACGGAAGGATACACGCGCAAAGTCGTTGGCCAGTCCAACGCGCTGGCAGGCGGCGAGGGCATTGGTGTTTCGGTGCGGGCCGCTGTTCGCGAAGTGGATAACTTCCTGTTCGGCCAGCTGCAGCGGTCTTCAGGTGTCTACTCCAAGCTGGAAGTGCGCTCGGAGTTTCTTACCCGTGTAGATCAGATGTTTGGCACACCGGACAGTGAGACGTCCGTTGCCTCATACATCACCCGGTTGGGGACAGCATTTCAGGATCTTGCGACAACGCCGGAATCAACAGTTACCCGCGAAGCCACGCTGGCGGCAGCTGAGGAACTGGCTGTTGAGCTCAATCGTCTGTCTGATGAAATCCAGCAGATGCGCAGGGAGACAGAGCGCCGGCTGAGTGATGCGGTATCGCAGGCCAACAGCGCGCTGTCCAAGATCCACGATCTCAATCTCAAGATTGCCGCCAATCAGGCCGGCTCTGTTGCTGACCTGCAGGACGAGCGGGACAAAGCCGTTCAGCAGCTGGCATCGCTGATGGATATCAAGACCGTCGAGCGGGAAGGGGGGCGGATTTCCATCTTCACCAATGGTGGCAATCTTCTACTTGATACCGAACCCACAAAGCTGTCGTTTGACGAGCATCCGACGCTGGGTGCTTCTTCCCTGTACAACTCTGATCCGAACCTGCGCCAGGTCGGTACAGTGACGCTGCAGATTGGCGGCTCTGCTCCGATCGATCTTCTGCGCGATGGAACCATCCGCGAAGGCAAGATTGCCGGGCTTGTGGATCTGCGTGACAAGACGCTTGTTGAAGCGCAGGCGCAGCTTGACGAGATCGCCCATAACCTCGCCAAGTCGATGTCGGAAACGACTGTTACCTCAGCAGCTGTTGCCGGTCCGCCGGCAGGTTTCGATGTGGATGTGGCGTCCCTTCAGAACGGCGATAGCATCAATCTCACCTATACAGAGACGCCGGGAGGCACCCAGCGTCAGGTGACGATCATTCGTGTGGATGACCCGGCTGCTCTGCCGCTCGCCAATACGGTGACGGCCAATCCCAATGACACCGTCATCGGAGTGGAATGGGGCGGCAGCGCCGCCAGCTTCGCAACCAACCTGGACGCAGCCCTTGCTGCTGCAAGCATCAATATTGACACCTCAAATCCTGCCGGCACGACAGTGCGGATTGTTGATGATGGTGTCGGTGCAACGACTGATGTGGATGCGGTAACGGCAACTGTCACGGCCACGGGCCTTGTAGACGGCGGCACCGGGCTCCCGCTTTTTGTTGACGGTGCAAATGCCCAGGCTGCCTACACCAATTTCCAGGACGGTGTCGGGCAGAAGATCGGGTTTGCCAGCCGTATTGCTCTTAACTCTGCCGTCCGGGCAGACCCGTCTTCACTCGTTGTGTACTCCACATCACCAGCGACAGATACAGGTGATCCCACCCGTCCGACGGATCTGCTGGAGCGCCTGACGGGGACACCGCGTGCGTTTGATCCGGCAACGGGCATCGGCGGTACGGGTCAACCCTTTCAGGGCGGTGTGGATGAGTTCGCCCGCCGGGTGGTGTCGTTCCAGGCGAATGAAAAAGTTCTGGCTGACAGGGCGTTGGACAGCCAGAAAGTCGTGCAGCTTGGCCTTCAGGAAAAGGTACAGAACACGACAGGTGTGTCTATTGACGATGAAATGGCGCAGCTTCTCTTGCTGCAGAATGCGTATGCCGCAAATGCGCGGGTGATGTCGGCGGTGCAGGAAATGATGTCCCTGCTCTCCAACATCCTGCGATAGCGGACAGGTAGGACGAGACCCATGCAGGTTCCTTCACTTCTTCAGTCGTTCACGCAGCGCGATCAGATCAAGACAATGCAGTCGCAGCTCACGGATCTGCAGACGCAGCTTGCGACCGGCAAGAAATCACAGACCTATTCTGGTCTTGGGGTTGATGCGTCGCTGGTTCTGAACCTGCGCGATGAGCTCAATGTTATGAACGGCTATATCCGCACCATTGATCAGACCCAGCTGCGGCTGACCACGATGCAGCAGGGGCTTACCCGCATTGATGACATTGCTGCGGAATTGCGCACGGGTTCCTTGACCTCAGGCTATGAAACACTTGACGGCAAGCAGACGCAGCTTCAGTTCACAGCAAAGGAGCGGCTTGAAGAAACCCTGGCTGTTCTCAACACCGACATTGGCGGCCGTCACTTGTTTGCTGGCGCCGCAACGCAGACCCAGCCTGCCGAGGTATATGACAAGGTCATCAATGGCGATGTCGGTCTGGCCGGTTTCAAGCAGATTGTTTCCGAGCGGCAGCAGGCCGATCTAGGGGCAGACAATCGGGGCCGGCTGTCCATTCCGGTGCCCGCAGGGAATACGGTAACCGTCACAGAAGACAACGCACCGCCGTTTGGGCTGAAGTTCGGTTCTGTCTCGACCGATCTTAACAACGTGACGGCCGGCATTGCAGGATCCCCGCAGGCGCTGACCGTGACCTTTGGGGCGCCGCTGCCCACGGCCGGGCAGAAGCTGGACGTCTCCTTCACTCTTCCGGACGGGACCACGGAAACGCTGACGCTTAAAGCCATTGAGTCGGGCACTCCGGCAGAAGGCGAATTCCTGGTTGGCGCGGACGCCAATGCAACTGCCGCCAACTTCCAGACGGCCCTTGCCCGTGACGTTGAGACACTGGCGCAGACAT
>JANQMQ010000483.1 GCA_028279995.1 Candidatus Phaeomarinibacter sp.
CAACCGCTCGGCGCTCCACTGAATACTGGATCAGTACAAAGAAAAAAAGCCGCGCGACCAGACAATCCGCGAAAAGTTCAACACCTACCGATTCGCCGACTACAAAGAGCAGGTCGTGGACCTGCTCATGCGCGTGACGCGGGTGAGTGTGGAGACCGTGGAAATTGTGGACGCTATGCGCGGCGCCAAGCGTGACTGATGCGCGCTGTCCGCTGCCTACCCACCATGCCGCGTCTGCAGCGCTGTCTTCCGCCCGTCACCGGTTGGCTGATAGACGACGCTGAAGCGGCTGTTGGCCTCGGCCCAGGCATCTTCTGTAATGCGGTCGTCGCCGTCCACAGCGTCATAGCCGCAGCGGGCGAGATAATGCAGCTGGTCCACCAGCACACCGCCTGTTGCCCGCAGCTCGCCTGCAAACTTGCCGCGATGGCGGATCAGGCGGCCATAGGAGAAACCGCGACCGTCCTTGAAAAGCGGAAAGTCGACGGCAATCAGCCCGAAGCGGTCGAGGTCATCCATGATCTCGTCCGGGTTGTCGCTGCTGTCCAGCGCCACGCCGATCGGTTTGTTGCGCGTCAGCAGTGTATCGCGATCCTTCAGCCAGCGCGTCATGCTGATGAGCGCGTGGCAGTCTTCCGGCAGGTCCGCGTCATCGTCCACGCGCACCCATTTGTCGTCACTGACAGCAACCCCGTCCTTAAGCAGCGGCATAGAGGGTCTCCTTGAAGGGGTCGATGCCGATCCGTCGGTAGGTCTCGAGGAAGATTTCCCCGTCCTGACGGTTGGCCACATAGGTTTCAACAATGGTCTCGATGGCGCCGACGATCTGCTCTTCGGTAAAGGCAGGCCCGACAATGTCACCGACTGCCGCGTTCTCGTCTGCGGAGCCGCCAAGGGTCACCTGATAGAACTCGACGCCCTTCTTGTCGACGCCGAGAATGCCGATGTGGCCCACATGGTGGTGCCCGCAGGCATTGATGCAGCCGGAAATCTTGACCTTCAGCTCACCGATGTCGTGCTCCTTGTCGAGATCCGCAAAGCGCTCTGAAATCATCTGGCCGATCGAGATCGACCGCGCATTGGCAAGGTCGCAATAGTCGAGGCCGGGGCACACGATCATGTCGGAGATCAGCCCGATATTCGGTGTCGCCAGCAGGGCCGCATCCAGACGCTTCCACACTTCATAGAGGTCGGACTTCTTTACATCCGGTAGCGTCAGGTTCTGCTCATGCGTCACCCGCACTTCATCAAAGCTGAAGGCCTCGGCGATGTCTGCTACGGCATCCATCTGAGCGTCTGACGCGTCACCGGCAATGCCGCCAATCGGCTTCAGGGAAATGTTGACGATGGCATAGCCCGGTACTTTGTGGTCGGCGAGATTGGTACGTGCCCACTGGGCAAACGCCTTGTCCTCAGCCAGTGCCTTTTCATAGGCCGCATCCGTGTCTGGCAGTGTTTCGTAGGCGGGCGGTGCGAAATACGCACGAATGCGCTCAATTTCACCATCGGGAAGCTTCAGATCTTCGCCGGCGCCACCCTTGGCAAATTCTTCCTTCACTTGGCGCGCGAATTCTTCCGCACCCAGAGCATGCACCAGTATCTTGATCCGTGCCTTGTAGAGATTGTCGCGGCGCCCATGCATGTTGTAGACGCGCATGATCGCGTCCATGAAGTGCAGCAGGTCCCGGGCGGGAATTTTTTCACCCACCAGATGCGCCACCATGGGCGTCCGGCCCTGGCCGCCGCCGGCATAGATGTCGAATGCCGGTTCGCCGTTCTCACCCTCAACGATGATGATGCCGACATCGTGCATCTTGATGGCCGCGCGGTCATTGCTGTGACCCGTCACCGCAATTTTGAACTTGCGCGGCAAGAATGTGTATTCCGGGTGGAACGTGGACCACTGGCGCAGGATTTCCGCCCAGATGCGCGGGTCATCAATTTCGCCGGCTGCGACGCCCGCATACTGGTCTGAGGTCACATTGCGGATGCAGTTGCCCGAGGTCTGAATGGCGTGCATCTCGACAGTGGCCAGGTCCGCGAGAATGTCCGGTACGTCTTTCAACTTCGGCCAGTTGTATTGGATGTTCTGGCGCGTGGTGAAATGGCCATAGCCCTTGTCATATTTGCGCGCCACATGCGCCAGCATCCGCATCTGCGTGCCTGAGAGCGTGCCATATGGAATGGCGACCCGCAGCATGTAGGCGTGCAGCTGCAGGTACAGACCGTTCATGAGCCGAAGCGGTTTGAACTCGTCTTCCGTAAGCTCGCCCGCCAGCCGGCGTTTCACCTGGCCGGTAAACTCCGTGACGCGTTCCTTGACGATGGTGTGGTCGAATTCATCGTAGCGATACATGGTCTGTCTCTAGCTCTGTGCCGGCATCCAAATAGGGCCGGCGAATGTCACTCAGGAGGCCTGCTTGCCCAGGTCGAGCCGCACCGTCGGCCCTGTTGCGCGGATCTGCTCGCGCACGCTGATTGGTTTGGGCTTGTCGCCGTCCACATCCACATCAAACAGATAGGGGTTCACCACATGCTGGTCCTTGACCGCTTGCGTGGCGATATCCATCAACTTGGCGCCTTCATCCTTGCCGTCGGCAATCACGGCATCCGTCAGCACCTCGGACCAGCCATTGTCGCCGGTCAGATACACCGGTTCACCGTCCAGCAGCCGATTGGCCGTCAGCGAATGAAACCGGGCTTTTTTGTTGATGTGTTGGGCCATGAGTTTCCGAGTCGGTCAGTGTGGATCACACGCATGTCACAGCGCGGTGGTTTTGCTGCGACACATCTATCTGGAACATGGGGAACACGCAATAATACGTCAATATTCCTGTAAAAATAAATGAACCACACAAATTGTGCGTAATAACGGCTATTTTGCTTGTCTTTCCGCACTGTCGTGCCAATGCCGCAGCAGATAATGCTCCAGTGCCGACAGGGCAAAAAAGAGCGAAATCCCGAGGAAAGACAACAACACAAGCGCGGCAAACATCCGGTCCACCTGTAGCCGGTTCCCCGCTTCGATGATCCGCCAGGCAAGGCCTGTGGACGTCCCCGAGCCCGCTACGAATTCCGCTACCACCGTTCCGATTAGTGCAAGGCCTGCAGAAATCTTCATGGCGGACAGCAGATAGGGCAGCGCCGACGGCAGCCGCACACCACGAATGATCTGCCATCGGCTGGCCCCATACAGACGAAACAGGTCGACAAGGTTCTCGTCGGCCGCCCGCATCCCGGCGGTCATGTTGGCCAGCACCGGAAAGAATGCGGCAATGACCGCGAGGATCGTGACAGCAGCTTCCGCATTATCAAGCCCAACCCAGATGAGGATGAGCGGCGCAATCGCAACAATTGGTGTGACCTGAAGCGCAACGGCATATGGGTATAGGGTGCGCGCCGCCAACCGGCTTTCGGTGAAAAGCACTGCGAAACCGGTCCCAAGCAGCAGTGCCAGCACAAAGGCAGCAAGGGTGATGCGCAGCGTCACCCAGAGCGATCCCATAAGAGATGAAAAGCCCGTGACCAATGCCTCGCCAATGGCCAATGGCCCAGGCAGTATATAGTCGGGAACGTCAAGCCAGACGACCAGAAGCTCCCACCCGGTCAACACAGCGATACCAAATAGAAACGGCAGGCCCCATCGCACGAGCACGCCATCAGCGATGTAGATGGTTTTGCCGCTCATGCCGCAGCTGCCCGAAGCTGGGCGGTCACATCCGCTGAAATCTGCGCAAAGCGCGCATCAGCCCGCCATTCATCGCCCCGCCCGGCGGGTGCCTCCACCGGAACATCGGCAACCAGGGCACCGGGTGATCCGGGCATGACCAGAATGCGCGTTGAGAGATATGTCGCCTCATAGACGCTGTGTGTCACATAAAGCACCGTCCATTTATGTTCCGTCCACAGATCATTGAGATCGTCATTGAGTTTCTCGCGCGTGATTTCGTCCAGCGCGGCAAAGGGTTCGTCCATCAGCAGGACGCGTGGCCTGAGGGACAGTGCCCTTGCAATCGACACACGCATCCGCATGCCGCCGGACAATTCACGTGGATACGCAGTCTGCCTGCCGGCCAGGCCAACGCGGTCGAGAGCTTCAATGATCTGTGGTTGAGCCTCTTCGCGTGAAACACCACGCAGCCTGTGCGGCAGCCACACATTGTCCGCAACCGTGGCCCAGGGCATCAGCGTGGCGTCCTGAAAGACGTAGCCGACATCTTCAGGCTGGCCGCCCGACCATGTCACCTGACC
>JANQMQ010000487.1 GCA_028279995.1 Candidatus Phaeomarinibacter sp.
GGGCGCCGCTGCAAATGTTGGAGCAACCGCCCTGGCCGACCTTGCAGCGGAAGTAGAGAACGCGATTTCGAAGGATGAACCCTTTGACCAGATGTCAGAGAAGCTAAGCAACCTCGGTGCGCACACGCTGCGCGAACTGGAAACCCATATCAACACGGCCCCCCTGCGCTAGGAGAAACTTCCATGGAAACGCCGGCAAAGATTCTGCTTGTTGAAGACAGCCCAAGTCTTGTGCGCACCTATGTCGCGCAATTGGAAAAGGGCGGCCACGTTGTCGAAACTGCAGGAACAGTTTCCGAAGCGCAACGAAAACGCGCCGGGAGCACGCCAGACTGTGTGCTCATGGATTTGCAGTTGCCTGACGGGAACGGCCTTGATCTCCTGCGCAGCTGGAATGACCTCGAGATTGACGTACCGGTCATTGTGATCACCGCCAATGGGTCAATGTCCGCAGCGATTGATGCCATGCGGGCGGGTGCAGGTGATTTTCTGGTAAAGCCGTTCGGCGCGGAGCGGCTTCTCACAACCGTAGCAAATACTGTGGACAAGGCGAGGCTGGCCCGTACGGTTGATCGGCTCGCAACAACAAACCCGAAGGCCGGTGTCGGTGAGATGATCGGCTCTTCCAAGGCAATGCAGGCGGTGTACCGCACTATTGAGATGTCGGCAGCCAGCGATGCCTCGGTCTTCATTCAGGGCGAAAGCGGCACCGGCAAGGAACTTGCCGCCCGCGCGCTGCACAAGCTGAGCAATCGGTCCAAAGGTCCCTTTGTCGCTCTCAACTGTGGCGCCATGGCGCGTGACCTTCTGGAGAGCGAATTGTTCGGACACATCAAGGGCGCGTTTACAGGCGCTACGTCCGACCGTGCCGGCGCAGCCGCCACTGCGGACGGCGGCACGCTGTTCCTTGATGAAATCTGTGAGATGGATATCGAACTGCAGACAAAGCTGCTGCGTTTCATTCAGTTGGGCGAGTACCGCCGGGTTGGTGAAGACAAGGCCCGAGTCGCCGACATTCGCTTTGTCTGCGCAACAAATCAGCATCCGGAGCAAGCAGTCCGTGAAGGGCGGTTCCGGGAGGATCTGTTCTATCGTCTTCATGTCTTGCCGGTTTACATGCCGCCTTTGCGCGAGCGTGGCGGTGATATGATTGAGCTTGCGGATGCCCTGCTTGCCAAAGCTGTGGAAACAGAAGGATCGTCGGTCGAAGGCTTCACAGAAGACGCAAGAGTCGCCATGGCGAGCCATGCCTGGCCAGGCAATGTACGTGAACTCGAGAACACTATTCGTCGTCTTGTGGTCTTGTGCTCGGGCCCCCAGATAACCTTGGACATGATCCAAGTAGCCATGGGCCAGACCCCTGTCATTCAACAACCAAGCATGACGTCCTCTGTTGCAGGCGAAGCACAATCCGCCCCCCATAGTGTCGCGCCGCAAAACGACTCACGTCCGCTGTGGGAGATCGAACGTGATGCGATCGAAGGCACAATTTCCCGGTGTGATGGCAACATCCAGCTCGCCGCCCGCAAACTGGAAATCAGTCCCTCAACCATCTACCGAAAACGGGAGGCATGGGAGCGCAAGGAAGCATCATGAGCCGCAGCAATGGCTGTCGGTCCCCATATCGTTTGATATCTGGCACGCTCTTGTAGGCCTGACTCCGGCAGACAACCAAACAAGCCGTGATTTCAGTGGCATATCGGTGGCATGGAAGGGGGCGCTCCCTCCGCCTGGCTATAAGCTCCCAAATCTCATGTCTTCTTACTTTCAAAACCCCACCGCTTACGCGGGATGGTTTTTCCGCTATCAATGGCCCTTGGAAGCAACTCTTTGATTCCAAGAGATTTCTGACATTTCCTCAATACGGAGAGTAGTTGGTGTTTCAAGCAAACAATTGGAGAATGTGGGACCGCAGCGCCGTCTTGGGCATGGGGGTTGTGATCTGCCTGAGTCTTTCAGCTTGCTCGGAGCCACCTGAAGCAAGTGAAGCGGCACCGGTAAGACCGGCTAAGCTTTTTGACGTGGCCCAGCGCGACAACACGCGGACGATCAATCTGCCAGCTGTTATAAGTGCCCGGTCCTCAGCCGACCTCACCTTCGAAGTAAACGGCATTCTTGAATCCTTCCCGGTTGTAGAAGGTCAGGAGGTATCCAGCGGGGACCTGATTGGTCAGCTTGAACAGCGGACTTTCGAGAACCAGGTGGCCCAGGCGGAAGCGACTTATCGCAACGCATCTTCTCAGTTCAACCGCGCCGCGCAGCTCATCAAGAAAGGCACCATTGCCCAGAAGACCTACGATGAGCGCCTCAAGGACCGGGATGTCGCCCGCACCAGTCTGGATGATGCACAAAAGCGGCTTGAAGACAGCACCCTGCGAGCACCCTTTGATGGCGTGATCGCCACCAAACATGTGGACCAGTTTCAGACTGTGGCGTCCCAGACGGTGATTGTAACCCTTCAGTCCACCGGCGCGGCCGAGGCCGTGGCACAGGTCCCGTCCACTCTGGTTGCCAATTCCAGCCAAATTGATGTTGCGTTGTCATTTGTGGTTCTCGATGCAGCACCGGATCGGGAAATCCCAGCCACGCTGGTGTCAACAGCAACCCAGACTGATCCCCGTACACAGACATTTGAAGTCCGATTTGCGTTCGAGCCGCCGGAGGACCTGGTGATCCTGCCGGGCATGACGGGCACGCTGCGGTCGAAGCTTGTGATCGCAAACACCAATGGTTCAGCGTCCCGTATCACCATTCCCCGTACGGCGGTTCTGGCCGAGGGTGACAGCCTATTCGCATGGAAAGTCGATACCGAGACAATGCTTGTGAGCCGCACGCCCATCGAGATCAGTCAGGCCGGCCCGGACGTCGGGGCTGAAGTTGTTGTTGTATCCGGTCTTGCCGCTGGTGATGTCATCGTGGCTGCGGGCGTTTCGTTCTTGACGGAAGGCGCACAGGTACGCGCCTTCGAGCAGTAGCCCCTCGCTCAATCACCTCGTCGAGCAACAGGCAATAGAAAGCCGGTCACATGCATCCTGCCGAGTTCGCCATCAAGAACCGCCTCATCAGCGGCCTCGTCATCCTCATTGCGCTGTTCGGTGGGTGGACAGCCTATGAAAACATGCCGAGGTTCGAGGACCCAGAGTTCACGATCCGCGAAGCCGTGGTCGTCACGCAATATCCCGGCGCGACGCCGGAGGAAGTTGCCAACGAGGTGACGGAACCTCTTGAGAGTGCCATTCAGCAGCTTCAGGAAGTCGAAGAAATCACATCAATCTCCAGTTTCGGCGTGTCGCGCATTACCGTCGAAATCAAATATGAGTTTTCTCCGAGCAAGGACGACCTGCAGGCCATCTGGGGCAAGCTGCGCAACAAGGTCGAGGATGCAGTGTCGGAGCTGCCGCCCGGGGCCCAGACGCCCTTGGTCAACGATGATTTCGGAGATGTATACGGCCTTTACTACTTCATCACCGGGGAAGGCTATTCCGCCAATGAATTGCGTGATTACGCAAAAGGACTGAGAACCACCCTCCTGGCGGTAGAAGACGTGGCCAAGGTAACCGTCACCGGTGTTCAGTCAGAAGCCATCTATGTGGAGATTGCGCGCGACCGTGCGGCGGCTCTCGGGGTGTCTGTTGATCAGGTCTACAACGATCTGGCCAAGCAGAACTCTGTGGTGTCCGCCGGTAACGTACGCATTGGTGATCTGCGTCTCAATATTCAGCCAACCGGCGATATCGATTCCGTTGAGGCGATAGAGAACGTGATTGTCTCCACCAGTTCGTCCACGGGGACCGGAGCCGCAAGTGTTGTGTATCTGCGGGACATCGCAACGGTCCGCCGTGAGTTGCAGGATCCGCAGCAACTCATCATCCGACACAATGGCAAACCGGCGCTTGGCATCGGCATCTCAAATGTGACCGGCGCCAATGTAGTCAAGATGGGCAACGCCATTGATGAGGCTTTCGCCAAAGAAGAAGGACGGCGCCCGATCGGCATAGAGATTCATCAATACTACCATCAGGGTCAGATCGTCGAAGTCGCGGTGCAGGATTTTGTTGTCAATGTGGTCATGGCGCTGGCCATTGTGCTGATCACGCTGCTGATCTTCATGGGGCTCAAGTCTGCAGTCGTCATCGGCGCAGTTTTGCTGCTGACGATTTCCGCCACGCTCGCCACCATGTATGTTGTCGGCATTCCCATGCACCGCATCTCGCTGGGTGCCCTGATCATTGCGCTGGGTATGCTGGTCGACAACGCCATTGTGGTGACGGAAGGCATTCTTGTAGGCGTGCAGAAAGGCCGCAAGAAGCTGGTGGTGGCCAAGGACATTGTAACCCGCACCTGGTGGCCCTTGCTGGGCGGCACAATCGTCGGGATCATTGCCTTTGCGCCCATCGGTTTTGCGCCTGGGGCCACAGCTGAGTACACCGGTCACCTGTTCTGGGTGATCCTGATATCGCTTCTCTACAGCTGGGTCTTCGCCATAACGGCGGTGCCACTGCTGGCCGACCTGTTATTCAAGGAAGACACTGGTGCCGCTAGTGCTGTTGAACAGGAAAGCACCTTCTCTCGCATCTACAAGGGCGCCATGCGTGTTCTCCTTGCCATGCGCTGGGGCGTCGTTTCGGTTGCTGTCGTGATGTTCCTCGTCGCCGTCTGGGGGTTTCAGTTTACCAAGGCGGGCTTCTTCCCCTCTTCCACCACCCCGCAGATCGTTCTGGACTACTGGCTGACGGAAGGCACCGACATCGACCGCACCAATGCGGATATGTTGAAGCTTGAAGAAGCGGTGGCCACACTTGAGGGTGTCGAAGATGTCGTCACCTATGTAGGCCAGGGTGGCCTGCGGTACATGCTTGTATATCCACCGGAGTCACCCAACAGCGCGTACGGACAGCTGCTGATAAGGGTGTCGGACTATTCCGTGATTGAAGGTCTGCTGCCGCGCATCCAGTCATATGTTGACGAGAATTTCCCTGATGCGCTGGGCAAGGCTTGGCGGTTCAAGCTGGGCCCGGGCGGCGGATCGGCCATCCAGGCTGAGTTTTCAGGCCCTGACCCTGCTGAGTTACGCCGGCTTTCCGCGGAAGCCAGAGCAGTTATGGCGGCCGACGGCAATCTTATCGCCATTCAGGAGAACTGGCGGCAACCTGTGTCGGTTCTGGAACCGGTCTATTCAGACACCAGTGGGCGCCGTATTGGCATATCCCGTGAGGACTTCGCTGCGGCCTTGAGGTCAAACTATTCCGGACGCTCCATCGGTGTGTATCGGGAGGGCGATGAGCTTGTCCCGATCATTGCGCGCGCACCGGAAGCAGAACGGACCGGCATCTCGGGTATTGCGGGGCTGCAGATCCCCAGTTCCGTAACAGGCAACACGGTTCCTTTGGTCGAGGTCGTGGAAGGCATCGACTCCAACTGGCGAAACGCGCAGGTGCGCCGGCTTGACCGGGTCTGGACCATCAAGGCCCAGGCCGACCCCCTGCCTTCGGAACTGGCATCCACGGCTCTTGAGCGTATCCGGCCGCATGTTGAGGCAATCGAGCTTCCACCCGGATACACGCTGACCTGGCGCGGCGAATATGGCGACAGTGCAGAGGCCAATGAAAATCTCGCAACGACCTTGCCGCTTGGCCTTGCAGCCATGGTGCTGACGGTCGTGATCCTGTTCAACGCGATCCGCCAGCCCCTGCTAATCTGGCTGGTGGTACCATTGTCGATCATCGGGGTTGTGGTCGGCCTTCTTGTCACCAACTCCGCACTGGAGTTCATTGCCATTCTTGGGCTGCTGTCTCTGTCGGGCCTTCTGATCAAGAACGCCATCGTTCTTGTGGACCAGATGGATCTGGAAATCAGAGAAGGCAAACCGCGCTACGATGCGGTGATAGACAGTGCAGCCAGCCGTGTGCGTCCGGTCATGATGGGATCGCTGACCACCGTCCTGGGCGTCTTGCCCCTTTTCATGGACGCATTCTTCGCAGCCATGGCTGTGGTGCTCGTGTTCGGCCTCACTTTCGCGACTGTCCTGACCCTTGTCGTGGTGCCAGCGCTGTACGTGATTTTCTTTGGCATCACGGAGGATGAGCGCGCCTGAGAATGCACTCAGCTTCTGGATCGCGGCATCGTGTTTATTGACGTCCGGTATGCCAATTCATAGGTTGGCCTGTCGGATCAGAGATAACGCGAGCACAGTGCAGCCCCATGGCAGCAAAGACGTCAGCAACCAAAGAAAAAGAAACAGCAGCCTCCGGCGACGGGCGGCGGCAACGCAGCCAGCGAAGCCGGGCGCGGATCGTCGAGGCCATGTTCACTGTTCTTCGCAGCGGAGACATGGATCCAAGCGCCGCCACCCTGGCCAAGGAAGCCAATGTTGGTATCCGGACGGTCTTCCGGCACTTTGATGATGTCGAAGGGCTCTACCGGGAAATGTCGGCACAGATGGAAGCCGTCATCATGCCGATTGTATCAGAGCCGTTCACCGCTCCCACCTGGCAGGGCCGTCTGTCGCAGATGATTGATCGCCGGGTGGATGTCTATGAGCGCATCATGCCGATCAAGACGGCCGCCGGGCTCCGCCGCTTCCGGTCTGCCTACCTCATGGAAGTCTATCAGCGCTTTCTCAAGATGGAGCGTGATGGCCTGAACAAGATGTTGCCGGACGAGGTAAAGGCAGACAA
>JANQMQ010000537.1 GCA_028279995.1 Candidatus Phaeomarinibacter sp.
CCCGCCGATGACACCACCATGGAGTGCGGGGAGCGACGGGTTGCCGATCAGGTCCTGTTTGAAGGTGAGCTTGGCGAGCAGTTCGTCCGCCACCTTTTCAAAGGTAATTCCGAGAAACGCCACATAGGGGATGGTCGCCATCACTTCGTTGATGTCGCGGCCCTGGGAGATGTGTTCGAGATCACGCATGCCCTACCCCTCGCTTCGATCGCTTGCGGATAGTCTGTCCATCTCCCCCAGCACCTTTTCGCGCATGCCGGATGACGGCGGCACGGCGCGGTTCGCTGCCAGCATGAAGGCAGCCATACAGGTGGCGATGGGGTCTTCGATGTCTTCGTGAAATGCCGTGCCGCGAACAAAGGCGACAGACTTTGTCACCTTGAAGCAATGGGCCTCACACTGGATATCAAGCTTTGGTGCGGCGGGACGCATGTAATCGATGCGCAGATCCAGCGTGGCAATGGCGGTTGGTTCACCCAAAGCCATCTGCGTGGCCACGCCACAAGCATTGTCCAGCATGGTGGTGATGACACCGCCATGGATAACGCCCGTGTCCGGGTTACCCACCAAAAATGGTGCATAGGGCACTTTCAGTCGGGCACGGGCCTTTTCAGCTGACACGATTTCCAGGCCGATGGCACGGGCATGGGGCACGTGATCGATCAACATGCCCTTGAGCGCCTCATTGCGCCGGGCTGCTTCATTTTCTGCGTCTTTGCTCATGGGTAACGGTATGGCCTCTCCACGATGAACGGGCAAGCACTCAACCAATATGGGCGACGGTCGGCCGCATAGAAACTAGACTTGAGTCTAGTTTCAGCGGTATGACTCTCTCAAAGACAAAAACGACAGTTTTCAGGGAGTCATCTTCATGACGCAGATGGATTTGCCGGTTTCAGACCGCGATGCAGACGCGGAGCCGGATGGGCGCATCACCCTAACCCGCCGGGGGCATGTGCTGCTGATGGGGATTGATCGACCGGAAAAGTACAACGGCCTGACGCCGAAAATGTTTTCCGAGTTGGCAGACGCCTACACCCAGCTTGATACGGACCCTGACCTGCGCGTGGGCGTGCTTCACTCGTTCGGCAAGCATTTTACAGCCGGCCTTGAACTGACGAAATTTGCCGAAGGCATGAAGGACGGCGCCAGCGGGGCGACGGAAGCAGGCTCACAGCGCGTTGACCCGTTTGCGCTGAAGAAAAAGTGCTCAAAGCCGGTCATCACGGCTGTGCAGGGCATCTGCTACACCGCAGGCATTGAGATGATGCTGGCCTCGGACATTGCCATCGCCTCCAAGGACACCCGCTTCGCCCAGCTCGAACCACGCCGTGGCCTGATGGCGGCGGGGGGCGGCACCATCCGTTTCATCGAACGCTGCGGCTGGGGCAATGGCATGTACCACCTGTTGCTGTGCGATGAAGAGTTTGGTGCTGACGAGGCCCTGCGGATCGGCATCGTGCAGGAAGTGGTGGAGCCCGGCACGCAGGTGGCTCGTGCGATTGAGCTGGCGAACCGCATCGCGAAACTGGCACCGTTGGCCATCCAGGAAACCAAGCGCTCTTCCATGACCTTCATCGAGAAGGGTGAAGCAGCTGCGTTCAGCGAGCTTGATGCTGTACAGGCGAAGCTGGCGAACACGGAAGATGCGGCGGAAGGTGTTCAGTCTTTCATCGAGCGGCGCAGCGGCAATTTCAAAGGCCGGTAGGCGGAACCCAAATCCTTCGAGAAACTCGACCAAGGAACGCATGATGTCCGAGACAAATTCAGCTCTTCCCAAATGCTGCATCATCGGTGCCGGGTGCTCCGGCTTCACCGCGGCCAAGGCGCTGCAGGATCGGGGCATTCCGTTTGACTGTTTTGAAATGTCGGACGTGATCGGCGGCACCTGGGCCTACAAGAACAAGAACGGCATGTCCGCCTGCTACGAGTCCCTGCATATCGACACGTCCAAGCACCGCATGTCGTTTGAAGATTTTCCTATCCCGCCGACATTTCCCGACTTCCCGCATCACAGCCAGATCTTTGATTACTTCAACGACTATGTGGATCATTTTGGCCTGCGCGAAAAAATCACCTTCAATACGGCCGTCACCCACGTCACTCGCGATGATGCGGGTCTGTGGCATGTCACTGTGGACAGATCCGCGACCGGCGGACCATCTTCAGAAACGCTCACCTATGATGCCGTCTTCGTATGCAACGGCCATCACTGGGACGCGCGCTGGCCGGAATTTGAAGGCATGAACGATTTCACCGGTATCCAGATGCATGCCCATTCCTATCTTACGCCGTTTGAGCCTCACGACATGCGCGGCAAGCGCATCGTGATCGTCGGCATGGGCAACAGCGCAATGGATATCTCGTCTGAGCTCTCACAGAAGCCGATTGCAAAGAAGCTTTTTGTGGCGGCCCGGCGTGGTGTGTGGGTCATGCCCAAATACATCAACGGCAAGGTGGCGGACAAAGGTGCCATGCCGGCGTGGATACCGCTCTCTGTTCAACGCGCCATCGGCAAGCGGATGATCAAGAAGCTCGTCGGCAACATGGAAGACTACGGCCTGCCGAAACCGGACCATGAGCCGCTTGAGGCGCATCCATCCGTATCCGGAGAGTTTCTGACGCGGGTTGGATGTGGCGATATCGAAGCCAAGCCCAACATCAAGCTTTTTGACGGAAATATCGTCGAGTTTGAAGACGGTAGCCGCGAAGAGATCGATGTTGTGATCTATGCCACCGGCTATAACGTGTCCTTCCCGTTCATGGACGAGACCGTCATCAAGGTCGAGAACAACCATGTGCCGCTCTACAAACGCATCTTCTCACCGGGCATTCCCAACCTCTTCTTCATGGCGCTGGCGCAGCCATTGCCGACGCTCGTGAACTTTGCCGAGCAACAGATGAAGCTTGTCGGCAACTACCTTACCGGGGCCTATGCGCTGCCTGACGACGCAGAGATGAAGGATGTCATCAAGGCGGACGAGGATATGTACACCGGCCATTTCTATGAGTCCGCCCGCCACACCATGCAGCTCGATTTCAACAAGTATGTCTGGGACATGGAGCGGGAAATCAAACGCGGCGCCAAGCGTGCCCGGTCCAGGCCGGGACTGCCGGTGCCGGCGCGGGCAGCGCGGGGCGGGCAGATGGCAGCTGAGTAACCAAGTATTGGGTTTATGGGCAGGCGCGTCTGGCACAAATTGAAGCTGGCCATAGGGCCAGCTAGACTGCATAAGGGCGCCGGGTGGGATTTGATACGCTTACTGACAAGATTGTCTGCTTCGTTCTGGTCGAGTCCCGTGACCATCCTTTTGTGCCTTGGACAACTCGTAAACTGTGAACATGACGACCAAAACTGCCGAAAAAGAGCCTGACAGCGACGCGCGCCCGACGCCGCATTCTTCATCAATGGGCAAGCGCGAACGCACCAAGGTCGAGAATCGGCAGGCCATTCTGGATGCTGCCCGACTGGTTTTCGCCGAGCTTGGATATGGCGAAACCACGGTCCGGGACATCATCCGGCGGACCGGCCTCGCGTCTGGCACCTTCTACAATTACTTCAAGTCCAAGGACGAAGTGTTCCAGGCGATGATGGACGCCAGTGCCCTGCGCATGCGTCCGCGCATTCGCGCCGAGCGCATTCGTGCTGCGAGCTTTGAGGAATTCATCTCTGCCAGTTTCCGGGCCTATTTCGATTATCTGGAGCAGGACGTGCAGATGCACCAGATCATTCGCCGCAAGTCAGGCTCCATGCGGGTGCGTATGGACACGCCGGAGGTGGTAGCGGTGTTTGACGAGCTGCGCCTCGATATCGACCGGGCCATCGCGCAAGGCGTCCTTCCCAGTGTTGATCCTGAATATCTGACAGCTGCATTTGTCGGCATTGCCTTCGAAGTGGGCGACCGCATGCAGGCGCGGGAGCCGTTTGACGCTGCGGAAGCCGCAGAATTTGCGACAAAGCTGTTTCTGGGGGGTGTAAATGCCCTGCCACGGCTCGACAAATCCGACTAATATCTGCCCCAACGACATTCAAACTGGTGACATTGGAAGGAAGTGCTCATGAGCGCTCAACAATTCATGGCGCGCATGATGATGCGTCTGCCGGCTGGCATGCTGCGATCCATGTCCAAGGGGGCAGTGCTCAGTGTCGACGGCCGGGAGATTGATCCGGGAGTCGGGTTTCTGACCGCACAGGCAGGCAAGGGACCGGGCCTTCACACACTTCCCGTCGAGGAGGGACGCGAAGCGAGCCGACAGGGGTTTGCATTGATGAATGCGCCACGCTCCAAGGATGTGGGTGTCACGGAACTGGCCATACCAGGACCCGGCGGCAGCCTGCATGCACGGCATTACTGGCCGATCAACGGCAAGACCAACGACGCATTGATGGTGTACTTTCACATGGGCGGATGCGTCATCGGCGATCTGGACACGTGTGACCATTTCTGTTCGTTGATCGCTGCTGAGACAGGCGCCGGGGTCATTTCAGTCGACTATCGTCTGGCTCCTGAACACGTGTTTCCGGCGGCTGCCGAGGACGCAATCGCTGCGTTCAAATGGGTGCGCGACAACGCCGCACAGTTCGGCGGTACCGGTGCGCGGATCGGTGTCGGGGGGGACAGCGCAGGTGGTCATCTTGCAGCCATTGTCTGTCAGGAAATGAAGCGGCTTGGAGAGCAAGGCCCGTCCGTCCAGCTGCTTATCTATCCGTGGTTGGATATGACCGATGACAAAGGTTCCATGGAAACCTGTGGAGACTGTGTGCCCCTCAACACCGAGACGATGCACTGGTTTGCCGGACAGTACATGCCGGAAGATGCCGACACGACAGCACCGCTGGCCAGCCCCGGTCTGGTTGATGATCTCGACGGGCTGCCCCGGGCACTTGTGTACACAGCTGGCTTTGATCCATTGCGCGATCAGGGAGAAGCCTATGCGCGGAAACTTGAAACTGCCGGCGTAGCGGTGACGTTTCGCGAGTATGGCGACCTCCCGCACGGTTACACAGCCATGAGCGGCGTATCCCGCCGTGCCGCGGCGGTGAACCGCGAAATCGTAAGCGACCTTGGCTCCGCGCTCTAACGCTTGCCTCCATTACCCAAAACTCGAGGTGCTGCCATGAAGGCTGTGCGCGTCAATGCCCTGTCTGAGGACATCACCGACGTTGATATTGAAGACATCGACCTGCCACTCCCTGGTGACGGCGAAGTGCAAATCCGCATTCGTGCGTGTGCTGTCAATTTTCCCGACCTCCTGATGGTGCAGGGCAAGTATCAGTTCAAACCGCCGATGCCCTTTACACCGGGTATGGAAGCGGCGGGCGATATCGTGGCGGTTGGGTCCGGAGTGGAATCCTTCCATGTGGGCGACAAGGTGGTTGCCGGACTGCGAACAGGTGGCATGGCGGAGATGGCCAACACCGCCGCGTCATCTTGCAGGCCGATGCCTGCCACCATGTCGTATGAAGAGGCTGCCGGGTACACCACCGCCTATCTGACCGCCTATGTGTCCCTTGTCCGCCGCGGCGACCTGCAGGCAGGCGAGACACTTTTGGTGCATGGGGCCGCCGGAGGCGTCGGCATGGCGGCGGTTGATCTCGGCAAGCAGTTGGGGGCCACCGTGATTGCGACAGCAAGCTCGCAGGAGAAGCTGGATGTGCTCGCAGCCCGCGGCGCGGACCATGTCATCAATGTGACGGACGGCTTCAAGGACAAGGTCAAGGAACTGACAAATGGTCAGGGTGCGGATGTCATTTATGATCCGGTGGGTGGCGATGTCTTTGATGAAAGCGTGCGCTGCATCGCCTGGGGTGGACGTCTGCTCATCATAGGCTTTGCCAGCGGGCGAATCCCTGATGTTTCCGTCAACATGCCGCTGATCAAGGGCTTTTCGGTTGTCGGTGTCAGAGCAGGTGAATATGGCCGCCGCGACCCCGCAAAAGGGGCCGAGAACATCGCTGCAATCGATGAAATGGCGGCAAAGGGCACAATTCGGCCATATGTTTGCGCAACTTTTTCCCTGAATCAGGCTGCCGAAGCGATGTGTCAGTTGCGTGACCGGCGCGTCATCGGCAAAGTGGTCGTTACGCCGTAAGTGTTGCGGCGCGTATTTACTTGAAACAGGGGGCCGCGGCTTTCTCAAAAAGGGCGAAAACGTCCACACAGAGGGCCGGGGTTTATTTGCATGATCAAACAAACACTTACTTTGACGGCAGCCGCTGCCCTTGCACTGGGCCTTGCTGCTTGCGACTCCGGAAATGGTGACGAAGAAGGCGCAGGCAACGCACTTGGCGATGCCATGGAAAGCGCAACAGATGCTGTGACCGGTGCTGCTGAAAGCGCTGCAGACGCCGCATCTGAAGCAGCCGACAGTGCCGTAGAGGCTGCGTCTGATGCAGCTGACGCTACAATGGAGGCTGCAAGCGATGCTGCCGAAGCGACCAGCGACGCTGTAACCGATGCCGTTGATGCAACTGCAGACGCTGTGACGGATGCTGTTGATTCAGTTGCCGGCACCGGTGACGATGCTGCAGAAGCCGCCGGGGAAGCTGCCGCAGAGGCAGCGGATGACGCTGCTGCTGATGCAACTGATGCTGCAAGCGAAGCCGCTGATGATGCATCTGATGCCGCCGAGGCCGTCGAAGAAGCTGCTGATGCAGCTTCCGACGCTATGGAAGCTCCGGCATCAGAAGCTACCGAAGCTGCGGAAGAAGCTGCCTCCGATGCAGTTGAGGATGCAATGGAAGCTGCCGAGGATGCAGCTGAAGCTGCCGCTGACGATGCAAAGGATGCCATGACGGCACCGGCCAACTAGGCTTACGGCCACACCACTACATTTGGAGGCCCGGGCGGGAGATCGTCCGGGCCTTTTTGCGTGCGCCAGCAAAGCCCCCGGGGCATTCAGATAGTTCAACAACCTATTGCTACCTATACGATTATTTGCCTATAGTCCGGCGTCGTTTGAGATGGCTTTAGGGGGGCGGATGCCGGACGGGTTGGCTGGGGCCAAGCTCGGATCAAACAATGGCACTCATGCGCGACAGCTCTTGGGCCAGGTGCTAGTTGAGGCTGAGATCCTCACAATGGCAGAGCTTGAGCAGGCCTTGGGTGCTGCTGCCGCGTGGGGTGTTCCCCTTGGTCATGCCGTGATCGCACTTGGCCTGGCCAGGCCAATCGAGTTCTATCCGGCGCTCGCGCGCCATCTGGAATTGCCTTTTGTAGACGTTCTCAAGACGCCTCCTCCTGCCAAATACTTCAAAGTTACCGATCTCGAGTTCTACCTGTCGGCAGAAACGATACCGATCGGTAAAACGGGCCATGCGGATGGCAACCGGCTGATCCTGGCAACCCCTGACCCGTTGGCCACGGCACGGGAAATTGCGCGCAGGCGCGCTCAGGGACTGTCCGTACCGGACGGGGATTTCACCTTCGCGATCACGCCGCGCCTTGATGTGCTGTGGACATTGCAAGCCCAGTTTGGAGAGACGCTGGAACACACCGCCTGCTTTGGACTTGATGAAACGGACCCTGCCTTTTCCGCACATAGCCCCGCACCGGCAAGCCAGCGTCTTTGCGGAAGTATCGCGCTGACAGGCCTGGTTGCCGGCAGCTTCCTGGCGCCGATGGCTACTTTCGCGGTTCTCAATGCAGTCCTCGGTCTTTTCTTTCTTGCTGTCCTGGGACTTCGGGCAATGTCCATCCCTCTTGGCATCAAGGCCCGGGAAGAACGTCCCAGAATCGATCAGTTACCGGATGATGCAGACCTTCCGGTCTATACCATTCTCGTGCCGCTCTACAGAGAGGCAGGCGTCCTACCACTTCTCGCCAGGGCACTGGCCGCACTGGATTACCCTCGCGCAAAGCTGGACATAAAACTCATACTGGAAGCAGATGATTTCGAGACGATCAAGACTGCCAAGGCGCTTGGTCTTGAGGGGTATGTCGAGTTCATTCAGGTTCCCAAGAGCATGCCGCGGACCAAACCCAAGGCGTGCAACTATGCGCTGAAGTTCGCGCGCGGCGAGTATCTGGTGATCTTTGACGCTGAAGACCAGCCAGAACCCCTGCAACTCAAGAAGGCTGTTGCCATGTTCGCGCAGTGCGACCGCCAAACGGCCTGCCTGCAGGCTCCCCTTACCTATTTCAACGCTTCGGAAAACTGGCTGACGCGGCAGTTCACGATCGAGTTCAACATGTGGTTCGACCTGCTGCTGCCGACAGTCGAGAAGCTGGGCATGCCCATACCGCTGGGAGGTACATCCACGCACTTTCGGATGGATGCGTTGCGTGATGTGGGTGCATGGGACCCCTACAACGTGACCGAGGATGCAGATCTCGGCATACGGATGGCACAGAAGGGGTACCGCTGTGCGATCCTTGATTCAGCGACCTATGAAGAAGCCAACTGCCAGATGGGCAACTGGCTGCGACAACGGTCGCGCTGGCTTAAGGGCTATGTTCAGACATGGCTCGTTCACATGCGAAAGCCGGGTGATCTCTATCGCACGCTTGGCCCTGCAGGATTTGCAGGGTTTCAGTTGTTGATCGGCGGGTCCATCGTCTCCGCCCTTGCGCACCCGTTTGTGTGGATGTTCGCGGCCGCCGGGCTCATCATCAACGGTTCAGTTCTTTCCTATTTCTCGTCACCACAGATTCCGACATTGCTGCTGGTGCTGAATGCCGTGTTGTTGGGGGGTGGCTATCTTGTCTCGGTCTGCGCCGGTATTGCAGCGGTTCAACAGCGCGACGCGCAGCATCTGGTACCGCATACATTCCTGATGGTGTTTTACTGGCCACTGCTTTCCGCCGGCGCCTATCTGGCGATGTGGCAGTTATTCACCAAGCCATTTTACTGGGAGAAGACGCGCCATGCGATCAGCAAGGCCAGCCGCGCACAACTGGCGCAGCTGGCCCGTGATCGCTCTGTCTCTCGAGACTAATAGAGACCAAGGTTCTGCAGGGTTGACGGTCCGGCGATGCCATCCTGCTTGATGCCTTCAGCGGCCTGGAACTCATCCACGGCCTCCTCCAGATCACCAGTGTATTTCCCGTCGATGGGTCCAGACCAGAAGCCCTTGTCAGCCAACGCGGTTTGCAGCCGTTCGACTTCGAGGCCTTCATCTCCCGCCTTGAGTTGGTAGCCGGAACGCTTGCCCGACTTGGCCTGATACAGCCGCTGCTTGCTGCTCTTGAGATAGGCATTGCGTTCGGCAGGCGCTGCCGCAGCGCTCATCTGTTCACGTTCGACGCTGAGAGCTTCCAGCTTGGCGCTCAAGCGACCGTCATCCATGTCGGCTGCTTGCGTCTCGACACGCGTTGCAAGGTCGGCGAGCAGACTATCGGCCCGCCGTGCGTCGCCGGACTCATAAGCCGCAACGGCTTCAAGCTGGGTGCGCTCAGCATCGAACAATGCAGCTTCGACCACCACATCTTCGTTACGTGCCTGCTTGATGACGTCGTCATCGCTGCTTGTGTTGAGAGCCAGAGGTACGTCGATTGTTGCCTCACCGCCTGAGCGGGCGTCTGTGTAGGTCACTTCCAGATCACCGAGGGACATGCTCGCCGCGTCTGTTGCAGCAACCTCAACCCGCAGCATCACGCGCTGGG
>JANQMQ010000571.1 GCA_028279995.1 Candidatus Phaeomarinibacter sp.
CGGGCCACGATGGCGACGCCGTGATAACCCTTCTGGCCGCTCTTCACGATGTGCTCATAGCCCGCGGCCTTGATGGCCTTTTCCGGAAAAAGATCATCCGGGCATTTGGTTTCCTGTAGGCACAGAACGTCGGGCGCGTGTTCGTTCAGCAGGCGTGTCACATGATCAATCCGTAGACGGACGGAATTGATGTTCCAGGTCGCGATCTTGAGGGACACGTAGAAGGTCTCCTAAAACAGGTTGAAACTGAGGCCGGCAACGCCGATGGGCCAGCGGCCGCCTTCGAACAGACGGAACCGCAGGGCAAAGGGGTGGTCCTCTTCAGCGCCTGCTGCCAGCACCAGGGCGGCCTGATGGCAGGCCTGGACAGCGCTGCCGACAGCGAGATCCAGCATTTCGTCGGTTGGTTCGTCCCAGATGGCCAGAGCTTCTTCAGCACTGGTCTTGATGGGTTCGTGTACGGTCGCCGCCACATGGGTCAGGGCCACCTGCAGGGCGTCCTCGCTCATCAGGTCCAGCGCGTCCATGGTGAGGGCGGAGCGCAGCTGTTCCTCGGCCTCCCAGGCGGAGGAATCAAAGTCCAGGGTCTCTGCGGCAGCGCCGGCCTCGGCCCAGTCTGTGATCAGCGCCACACGGGCATCGGGAAATCCCAGTGCGTCCGCATAGTGTTCCGCCATGTCCATGGTGCGGGGGCCTGGGTGTTCGCCCACATGGGCAAACCAGTCCACCCGCTCTGCTGCGATGGAGAAACGCCGGATGCGCGCCAGGCTCGGCAGCTCCGCTTCCAATGCTTCCATCTCCGGACCGGAGGGCATGTCATCGTCATCGAAGTCGGGTGTATCGGCGGGAAACTGGCTAGGGGTCATGGGGTCTGAATAGCGCGGTGACCACCGAAAAACCAGAAAGAGAATGTTCTTGTGTCCTGCGAGCCCCGCGAAAAGAGAAGCCCCCGGTTGCGGGGACAACCAGGGGCCGCGCGTGTCGCGCTCTTTTCGTGCCGAGAGGGGGATCGCGGCACCTACGGGCTTGGTGCGGACCGGCTGGTGAACGAGCGGGGGGGCAACGCTCAACCTAGCGCTTCTTGGTCAGCGCCCGTCATGGATAAGACGTAAGCCGGAGCCCCCAGCTCTTCAACGCATTTCGTTCAACTTCGTGAAGCAATCGTGAATGTTCTGTCCGATTTTGGGCAAATTGCTCATCGGTTCCGCACGCGGATAAGTGTGGATGAATGATCATTCGCAACCGTTTCAGGCAGAAAATGGGGGCTTTTGGTGCACTTCGGCGGTTATGCGGGTTGTTTAGTCCTGCCGCCCGCGGAAGCTGGAATTGCCGGATTCGAGGCGGAACAGATCCGGGTCGATGCGCTCGGGGTAGTTGATCTCGGTGAGGGAGACGGTGGTGCGCAGGCCCTGGGCGTCGGTCACGATCCAGCGTTGCAGCTGGAGCGCGGGGCCCGTGAAAATAAGGGTGACCTGGCCAAGTTCGGGCGCCTCGGGGTCCTGAATGGTGGTGGCCAGGGTGCCGGCGCGACTGTCCACCGCAACGATGCGGGCGTCAGCGGCCAGATCCACCTCGCGGCCAAGGAGGATTTTCAGGGGCGTACCGTCCAGCGGCAGCTCATTGGTGACGAAAGTGCCCTCCTTGATGAGCAATTGCTGGCCGCGTGCGACAACGACGAGCTCCTCCTGGTCATAGTCAAAGCGGGCGCGGCCGGGGCGGGCAATGTAGAACGCACCCTCGCTCAGTACGCCATCTGGATTGATCTGCAGGAACCGGCCGGACATGTTGGTGAGGCTGTTCAAAAAGCCGTTGATGCGTGCCACATCTGCCAGTTCTTCGGTCGTCAGAGGTGCCGGTGGCGCCAGTTGGGCGCGCGCCGGGATCGTGGCAAGCAGTGCCGCCAGTACGGTGCAAAGAACAAGAGACAGAAGACGTGGCATGGGCCAACCTTTGGGTGTCAGGACAGTATGCAGCAGCCTCGCAGGCGCGGCGTGAACCTACTCTGAACAAGAATTCAGGCAAAATCACGGTTTGCGCCGGGTTTAGTGCCTAGTAGGCGTGATCGCCGGAGCCGATTTCGCCAATCAGCACCTCGCGCTTGCCAGCGTGGTTGGCGGCGGAAACAATCCCTTCTTCTTCCATGCGCTCAATCAGGCGGGCGGCACGGTTGTAACCGATCTGCAGTTTGCGCTGGATGTAGCTGGTAGAGGCGCGTTTGTCCTGCGCCACGACGGCGATGGCCTTGTCATAGAGCTCATCGCCCGACCCGTCTTCCACACCGGTGCCGAACAGGCTGTCGCCGCCGTCTTCCGGCTCCGCGGTGATCTGGTCGAGATATTGCGGCGCGCCCTGTTTCTTGAGGAAGCGGACGACCTGTTCGACCTCGTCGTCGGACACGAAGGGGCCGTGCACGCGGCGGATACGCCCGCCGCCGGCCATGTAGAGCATGTCGCCCTGACCCAGCAGCTGCTCGGCACCCTGTTCGCCCAGAATGGTGCGGCTGTCGATCTTGGAGGTCACGTGGAAGGACACCCTGGTCGGGAAGTTGGCCTTGATGGTGCCGGTAATGACATCCACCGATGGCCTTTGTGTGGCCATAATAAGATGAATTCCGGCGGCGCGCGCCATC
>JANQMQ010000582.1 GCA_028279995.1 Candidatus Phaeomarinibacter sp.
TTATTCTGATTGTCTACGGGCTGTTCGGCGTTTTCGCCAATGTGGCGTTGATCATCAACGTGGCACTGATCTTCGGAGCGCTGTCGCTTCTGCAGGCCACGCTTACACTGCCGGGCATTGCCGGCATTGTTCTGACCATCGGTATGGCGGTTGATGCCAACGTGCTGATCTTCGAGCGGATCAAGGAGGAGGTGAGATCAGGCAAGACGCCGATCAACGCCATTGATGTGGGCTATTCGCGCGCTCTGGGCACCATCATTGACGCCAACATCACCACCTTCATCGCCGCAGCCATTCTCTTCCAGATGGGGTCAGGACCTGTTCGCGGGTTTGCCGTGACGCTGGCCATCGGCATCATCACATCCGTGTTCACGGCCTTCACCGTGACCCGGCTGTTCGTTTCGATCTGGCTCAAGAGCCGCCGACCTTCTGAAGTGCCACTTTAGGGGCCAACGGGAAAAAACATGCGTAAGCTCAAACTTGTTCCGGACGATACAAACATCCGCTTCATCAAGATGCGATTTGCAGCACTGATGCTGTCATCAGCCGCTGTCCTGGCTTCGATCCTGATGGTGATTGTCCTCGGCCTCAATTTTGGGATCGATTTTCGTGGCGGTACGATGATCGAGATCGGGACCGAGGAACCCGCAGATATTGCTGATCTGCGTAATCGTCTTGGCGGACTTGGATTGGGTGATGTTCAAATCCAGGAGTTCGGCGCTCCAACCGATGTGCTCATTCGTATTGAAACGCAACCCGGCGGCGAAGAAGCACAGCGCGGGGCCATTGAAACTGTTCGTGCCGAACTGGGCGACGATATTGAATACCGTCGTGTGGAAGTGGTCGGTCCGACAGTTTCCGGCGAGCTCATCGAGGCCGGGGTCCTGGCCATTGTTCTCGCCGTCGGCATGATGCTTGTCTACATTTGGTTCCGCTTCGAGTGGCAGTTCTCTGTCGGCGCGGTTGTCGCGCTTGTGCATGACGTGGTCATTACGCTTGGCGTGTTTGCGCTCCTTCAGTTGGAGTTCAACCTGTCGATCATCGCGGCGCTGCTGACGATCGTTGGTTACTCCATGAACGATACGGTGGTGGTCTATGACCGCGTGCGTGAGAAACTCCGCAAATACAAGCGCATGCCGCTTGATGAGCTACTCGATTTTGCCGTCAACAAGACTCTGTCGCGTACAGTGATGACATCCGTAACGACACTTCTGGCGCTCCTGTCTCTCTACATTTTCGGGGGTGAGGTCATTCGTGGTTTCACCTTCGCCATGATCTGGGGGATCATCATAGGCACCTACTCGTCAATCTTCGTCGCGGCGCCTTTGCTGCTGTGGCTGGGTGTAAAGCGGGACTGGTCCGGAGCCGCTGCAGGAGAGCCGGGACAGGCAGCAAAATCCGCAAACTGATCCGGGCTTTGAGCAAGGTCTCCCGGCTTCCAATGGCTGGAGTACCGGCGTAGTCTTGTCCGCGACGAGTCGCCGCACGGATTACAGGCAATGCTGGCGCAGAACGACCTGCATGCCAAAAACCATGCGCGACATACCAGCACCATAAGGAGGGACTTTGGGGATGGCTGGCATTCTTTCAAATCTGCGCAACACCGTAATCGCAGGCTTCGTGCTCGCGCTGGTGCTCTGCATTTTCTACATCTATGGCCAATACAGCTCTGCTGAACATTTTCTGGAAGCGCTTGGCTCCCAGCCATTCTGGCTCTTCATTGTTCGCTGGGCCCACGTGCTATGCGGCATCATGTGGATCGGCCTTCTGTACTATTTCAATTTCGTGCAGATCCCGAACATGCCCAACATTCCGGATGACCAGAAACCTGCCATCGGCAAGGTTATTGCGCCTGCGGCTCTTTGGTGGTTCCGCTGGGGCGCCATGGGCACCATTGCGTTCGGCATCATTCTTGCCGCAATGAGCGGCTACCTGATCGAAGCCTATACCCTCGGCCTTGCAGGCAATGGCGGCTCGACGATTATCGGCATCGGCATGTGGCTGGGCACCATCATGTGGTTCAACGTCTGGTTCGTCATCTGGCCGAACCAGAAGATCGCACTTGGTATTGTGGATGCTCCGGCCGAAGACAAGCCAAAGGCAGCACGCACAGCCATGCTGTTCTCGCGTACGAACACCATGCTGTCTGTGCCTATGTTGTTTGCCATGGTGATTAACCAAAACGCCTTCTAGTCTGATCTATCCACGATGACCAAAAACGGCGCTGCCTCAGGACTGAGGCAGCGCCGTTTTCATTGTCTCTCTCGAGACCAAGGTCAGCCGAGATCGGCGTAGTTTGCGCTTGCAAACTCCCAGTTCACCAGCTTGTCGAGGAAAGTGGCAATGTAGTCAGGGCGTTTGTTCTGATAGTCGAGATAGTAGGCGTGTTCCCATACGTCGATGGTGAGAATGGCTGTCGCGCCATGTGCCAGCGGCAAATCCGCGTCATGGGTCTGCATGATGCTGAGCTTCCCGGTTTTGTCCGCAACCAGCCAAGCCCACCCTGACCCAAAGTGAGCGCCGGCTGCGTCAGAGAACTCTGATGCAAAGGCGTCAAAGGAACCAAAGTCACGGGTGATGGCTTCCGCCAATGCACCGGATGGTTTGCCGCCTCCGTTTGGCGTCATCGAGTTCCAGAAGAACGTGTGGTTCCAGACCTGTGCTGCCTGATTGAACAGCTTGCCGTCCGACGACGTCACAATGTCTTCCAGACTCTTGCCTTCATGGTCCGTGCCCTTGATCAGACCATTGAGCGTGTCGACATACTTCTGGTGATGCTTGTCGTGGTGAAATTCCAATGTCCTTTTTGACATGTGCGGTTCAAGCGCATCGTGAGGATAGGGAAGGTCGGGAAGGGCGATGGACATCGCGAGGTACTCCTGTACTCATTTACGGGCAAGCCCATGCCGAAACAGCACGCTGAAGACTGGTGAATTTCCGTCTATGCTCTACCTTGTGCGCATGACGTATTTATCAAGGATTCATGGGCGTGCCAGACGCTGAAAACTCTCTTTTGCCGGTGAGTGTTTCCGAACAGCTTCGCAAGTTCGACAGCGACCGGTTTTTGTCGGCGCTGTTTGCCCCCACGGATGTCAGGCCACATCTTCTGGCGCTCTATGCTCTGGACTGGGAGCTCAAGCGCATTCCCGGCCTCGTCTCCGAACCCATGCTTGGCGCCATTCGCTTTCAATGGTGGCGTGACACCATCGGGGCGATCTATCAGGGCGAGCATCCCGGGCACGAGCTTGTTCCGGCACTGGCGGCCGCAATCGAAACGGGCAACCTGCCACCGGAAGATTTCCATCACTGGCTTGACGCCCGCGAGGACGAAATGAGCGAACTGCCGTTTGTCGACCTTGCGTCCATGGAGGCACATGCCCGGCGCGCTGACGGTACCATCATGAGCATGGCCGGGCAGCTTGTTGGAGGGGATGAGAGCAACAACGAACTGGCACCATATGCGGCCGCCTACGGATTGGTAGATCTGCTCAAACGCTGTGGTGCAGCAGCTGGTCGCCGGAGCATTTTTCTGCCTGCGGATCAGATTGACGGTAACGAAGAGGCCGTATTTTCAGGCCGATTGACTGACCAGGTTTCGACCGCGTTCACAGTGGTGGCGCGTCACGCGCGCGAAACACTCAACACCGCTCGCAAGACATCCGTGTCACGCAACCTTGTGGCGGCAGGCCTCCATGCCGGCCTTGTCCCGGGTTACACGCGGCTGTTTGCGCAGAAGGATTTCGATCCCTTCCGGTCGCCGCCGGACATTCCGGCCTACCGACGTCAGATATCACTCATGGCGCGGGCCATGCGCGGGCGCATCTGACGTTCTTCTCAGGACTATTCGGCGGCCAGCTTGTTGCCAAACCAGCTTTCCACATCTGCCTTGGCCCGGGCTGTGTATGCCCGCTTGCGCCCCGGCTTCTTGGCCTTACCACGCAGGCGTTTGCCATCCGGACCCTTCGGCAACTCGACCGGCGGGAACAGGCCGAAGTTGATGTTCATTGGCTGGAACGACCCCTTGCCGGCATCCAGATGACCGCCGGTGATGTGGCTCAACAATGCTCCGAGAGCTGACGTCTGAGGAGGCGGTACCATGGTCTCGCCCAACGCCTCTGCAGCAGCAAAGCGGCCCGCCAGCATTCCTATGGATGCGCTTTCAATGTATCCCTCTACACCGGTTACCTGTCCGGCAAAGCGGAGCCGGGGCATGGCCTTCAGCCGAAGCTCGGCATCCAGCAGCTTGGGGCTGTTCAGGAAGGTGTTGCGGTGCAAGCCGCCCAGACGGGCGAACACTGCGTCTTCCAAACCCGGAATAGACTTGAAAATACGCGTTTGCTCGCGGTGTCTTAGCTTGGTCTGAAAGCCGACCATGTTGTAGAGCGTTCCCAAGGCGTTGTCCTGGCGCAGCTGCACGACGGCATAGGGCTTTGTATCCGGGTCGTGCGGATTGGTCAGCCCAACGGGCTTCAGAGGACCATAGCGCAGTGTTTCACGCCCGCGTTCGGCCATGACTTCAATGGGCAGGCAGGCTTCGAAGTAGGGCGTGTTTTCTTCCCATTCCTTGAAGTCCGTCTTGTCGCCTTCAAGAATGGCATCCACAAAGGCATTGTATTGATCTTCGTCGAGCGGGCAGTTGATGTAGTCAGCACCTGTGCCGCCGGGACCTACCTTGTCATAGCGGGACTGGAACCAGGCCTTCTCCATATCGATAGAGTCAAAATTGACAATCGGCGCAATGGCATCAAAGAAAGCCAGCTCGTCCTCGCCGGTGAGGCCCTGAACCGCGGAAGCAAGGTCTGGTGATGTGAGCGGCCCGGTTGCGACAATGACACTGGCCCAGTCTTCCGGTGGCAGACCAGCCACTTCACCGCGCTCAATGCTAACCAACGGGTCTGCTTCCAAGGCAGCTTCGACAGCCTTCGAAAAACCATCGCGGTCGACGGCGAGCGCTCCGCCTGCCGGGACCTGATTGGAATCGCCTGCCTGCATGACGATGGACCCGCCACGGCGCAGTTCATAATGGAGCTGGCCGATGGCACTGTTTTCGTCGTCATCAGACCGGAAGGAATTGGAACAGACAAGTTCCGCCAGGCCATCTGTCTGATGGGCGTCGGTACCCCGGAGCGGGCGCATTTCATGCAGCACCACCGGAACGCCGGCACGGGCAATCTGCCAGGCCGCTTCTGATCCTGCGAGGCCGCCGCCAATTACATGTATCGGGTCAATTTTGCTCATGAGGCGAGACTTAAGGCAGGCACCCGCCCGCTGCAAGTTTCTTGCTTTGGCGGTCGTCTGGCACTTGGGATGATTTGCATAGGGCTGGAAACTCCGCCCGTTTGGCCCTATACGTCTCCAAAGGTGCCTTGGGAGTGTATTGAGCCCTTGGAGAGAACACATGAAGCCCGTTTCTAAGCTTGCGCTTGCAGCCTTGGCCATCACATCTCTTGTCGGGAATGCCCAATCCGCTCAGGCTCTGACAAGCTGTACGTATCAAGGCATACAGCTATTTGGCGAGGTAACGGTGGTGCCGGCCAATGCGGATCTGACCGTGGAAATCGTTGGCAGCGGTGGCGATCTCAAGGTTCATTGGGTCAATCGCCATGCCAATACGTGCGGCGAATGGCGTCGAGTGGGGCTCGGCGCCGATTTCACCGTTCAGATCGTGCCATCGGGCGGAGACATCAAGATCCAGGAAGTTCCGGGAAGCCCTGGCCTGCTTTAGCGCGGGACGCTAGCGCAC
>JANQMQ010000589.1 GCA_028279995.1 Candidatus Phaeomarinibacter sp.
GGTCGGCATGCTGGCGCGATCTGCCTTCGCCAGGCCGGAGCGTAACAGCGCACCGCCCAGGCCCTTGCCCTGCCCCGCAGGAACAACGCCGATCGTAAACAGGTAGAAATGCGGTTCGCGTGGCGTGGCCTTGTGCATGGCCGCTCCAAACGCACTGCTGCGGCCAAGGGCACCGGGCACGCCGTTGAGAACCATCTCCAGCGCTGCCAGAAGTGCCTGACCGCCAGGAAGCGATCCATGACCGCCGGGGGTCATCCACATGGTGGCCCCGAGCTGATTGTCGAGATACTCGGCAAACCCGCCGGGGACGTACACATGCGTCGCCATTCGGGTCATGATGCTGGTGATGAGCTTCGGCTTCTCGAGAATCCAGAGTGAAATCGGATCATCGGCAAAAGCTTCGCCGATCAGCCGTCCGACAAGTCTGCTGTCTTCGGGCCCGGCGCGGTGAATCAGATGGTCTGCCATTAGGGCTTGTAGATATTGACCACATCCGTCGTCGTAAAGAGTGAAAAAACACCTGCCCCGCCGGACCCGCCAACAATCACGAACATGTCCCCCGCTCCAGCAGAGGCTGCACCCAGACGCGGCAACGGCAAAGGCGGCTGCGTTTGCCAGCGGCCACCAGCCGTGTCCAGCACATAGTGCTCCGAGAAAGTCCGCATCGGGTCATTTGACCGCCCGCCCGCGACATGGATGCGACCACCAAGGACACCAAAGGCGGCATCTGCCCGCGGTGCCGGCATGGCCGCTACGCTGGACCAGCGATTTGCGGGCACATCAAGCTTGTGCACCAACGATGTCACACCGCTGCCCGTCCGGCCTCCCAGTGCATAGACGGCGCCATTTGCTGCGACCACACCCAGATCAGTCCGCGGTGACGGCAGGTCTGCACCCAGGTCCGTCCACTCGGCCTTGAACGTGTCATAGACAAAGACACGCGACGCATTCGGGCCTTCCCCCCCGACCACATACAGCTTGCCCTCCACTGAAGCCATGCCGTGCCGCGCACGACCGGCCGGCATATCGCTCATGCGCACCCAGACGGCATTAGCCATGTCATAGCGCCACAGTTCGGCGGAGGGAGTATCAAAATCTTCCCCTGCATATCCACCGGCTACATAAACGCCGCCGTCGATGGCAGCGGCCATGCCAAACCCCTGACGTCCGACAGGCATGGTCGGCAACGGCCGCCAGATATCGCCGATGGTGTCATAGGCCATAAAGTCAGCCACCGGGCGTTCAAGACCGGCGCCCCCGGCCACATAGACCGTTTCTCCGTGAGCTGCAGCGGCTCCAAAAGCGCGGGCCTCGCCAATCGGCGTGCCTTCTGTCCAGTCAGCTGCGTATGCAGCACCGCCAACGGCGCATATGGACATGATGGCGCCTAAGAGCGCGCGGGAGAGTTTCTTTCCTAAAGCAACAACCATGTGGCCAATCCAAGAAATGCGAGAAAGGAAACCGCGTCCGTCAGCGCGATCAGGAAAACACTCGACGAAATGGCGGGGGCAGCCCCTGCCCGGTCAAGCGCAAGTGGAATGAGAATGCCCGAGAGCCCGGCAAAGCCCAAGGTGATGATCATGGAAACGGCAATAACGCCGCTGAGTTCCCAGTCTCCAAATATGACACCAACCCCGGTCCCCATCAGCAGTGCGAAGACAATACCGTTGATGAAGGCGACAAGCACTTCACGTGAGATGACACGTCCGACATTGAAATCAACAAGATCACGGGTCGCCATCGCCCGCACGGTCACCGTCATCGTCTGGGTTCCGGCATTCCCCGCAAGCGCGGCAACAACAGGCATCAGAATGGCAAGCGTGACCATCTTCTCGATGCTGACGCCAAAAGCAGAAATGACGACTGCCGCAATTGCAGCCGTAAACAGATTGGCAAACAGCCAGGGGAAACGGCTGCGGGCGGTCTTTATGACCGTATCCGTCAGCGCCTCATCACCAACACCGGCCAGGCGGCGCAGATCTTCCCCAGCTTCTTCCTGAATGACCTCAACCACGTCATCTACGGTCACCATGCCGACCAGACGGTCATCTTCATCAACCACGGCAGCTGACACCAGATTGTACTTCTCAAACTGGTGTGCCACTTCTTCCTGGTCCATGTCCGCAGGAATGAGCGTCTGGTCCGTGTCCATGATCGACCTGATGGACACAGGGCGCTTCGTGCGCATGATGCGTGACAGTGGCACTGTTCCAATCGCGTGGAACATTTCATCCACGACAAATATTTCGAAAAACGTCTCCGGCAGATCATCAGCTTCGCGCAGATGATCAATGGTCTGTCCGACATCCCAATGGGGAGGCACGACGACAATGTCGCGCTGCATGAGACGTCCAGCGCTGTCTTCTTCATATTCGAGCGACCGCTCGATCTGCGCCCGATCCTCGTCGGGCATGCGGGACAGCAGCGCCTGCTGCTCGGTCTCATCCATATCCTCAAGCAGATAGACCGCGTCGTCCGTATCCAGATCAGCGAGCGCTTCCGCCACACGACCCGGACCTATGTAGTCCATCA
>JANQMQ010000597.1 GCA_028279995.1 Candidatus Phaeomarinibacter sp.
ATCGCGCCGCTCGTGGGGCATGTCGGGGATGGGAATTTTCATCTCATCATGCTCGTCGACACCGACAGTCCGGAAGATGTCCGGGCTGCAATGGCTCTGCATGAACGTCTTGTCAGCCGGGCACTGGAGGCGGGCGGAACCTGTACGGGTGAGCACGGCATAGGATTGGGAAAGCGGGACTTCCTGATGCGTGAACACGGTGACGCCATTCCCGCGATGCGCGCCGTGAAGCAGGCGCTCGACCCAAAAGGTATCCTGAACCCGGGCAAGCTGCTGCCTGATGCCTGACGGGGCCCTGGTCCGGTCAGCTTTCCTTTTCACCGTCGAGCCGGGACCCGTCGACCAGTTTTTTCACTTTCTCCGATGCAGCCCTGTCTTGGGCGCGTTCCAACTTGGTTCTGCCAGAGCGCACGCGATTTGCCTCGGCCTGTTTCGCCTTTTCAGCTCTGGCTTCCTGCTTCCTGACATGGCGCGGCTTGTCAGAAACGGATTTGTTCCGTCTGGCTGCCGCCAGGCTGATGACATTTGCTTCTTGTTTGGGGGTGTCGGTCACGATGTGTGGTGTCCCGATGAGAATTGCTCTCAACTAAAGATGAAAGGTGAGGAAATATTTGGCCTTCCGGCCTCAGTAGCGTATTCCGGTTGCAGGGAAATGCGAAGGCTTGGGCCAATGTAGGGCTACGGGTCAAATCGTTCCGTCGGGGAGAACATGTTGCGGTCTATCTGGTCCTATGCGGGGTTGGTACTGGCACTGATTGTGGCAGCCATTCTCATCGTACCGGGCTTTCTTGACTGGAGCCGCTACGCCGGACTGATTGAAGCCCAGGCTGAAGCTGTGACCGGCCGTGACGTCACGATCTCCGGCGACGTGGGTATCTCTCTTTTGCCATCCCCGACGCTTACGCTTGGGCGGATGACGATCGCCAACGCTCCTGACGCGGAAGCGCCGCACATGGCGGAAGTTGAGAGCATGACGGCGGAGCTTTCGGTCGGCTCACTGTTCCGCGGTGATCTGATCATCAGCAGATTGTCCCTGCAGGGGCCCAAACTGTGGCTTGAGGAGACTGCCGAGGGGCGTGGCAACTGGTTGTTTCAGAATGGCGCCCCGGGTGGTGGTGCTGAAGAAGCGGAGCCAGCCGCGCCGGCCGCCCTTGATGCGTTACCGCCGATCACCATCGATGAAATTGAAATAGCGGGTGGGCTTATCAGTCTGCGAAATCTGGGTATCGGGACGGATATAGAAATCACCTCCGTTGATGCGCTTCTTGCCGCATCGAGCCTGAGCGGACCGTACCGGGCAAAAGGGCAGGCGACGATTGCCGGCGAGCGCGCTGATTTTCTGGCGACGATCGGGGAGGTCTCACCGGACAAGGCCTATCCGGCAAATGTGTCCTTGGCCTTCAAGGATGCCGAGGCTGCCCTCAGTGGCATTGTCACGGGACGCGGCGCGGACATTCGCTTTGATGGTGCCGTCGATGCAGGTGCGTCTGCGGGGCTTGCTCCGGCGCTTGGAGCTCTCACGGCTGGTCAGCCTGTTTCTGTGTCAGCGGGCATTGTTGCCACTCCCGGCGGCGTTGACCTGCGGGACATTGAGGCAGAGGCGGGTGCTGTAACTCTCTCGGGGACGTTCAGCGCTACAGCCGGGCCAAGCTTCTCTATTGATCTGGATGCAACTCTGAATCGAGTGGACTTCACCGGGTTTGATACTGCCGGCATGCCCCTGACGGTTGCTTCGGTTTCGGACACCATTCAGACGTTTATCGAGCAGGCTCCTGTCGGTACCTACCGTATCCGAGCTGACGATGTGCGCCTGCCAAGCGAGCGGCTTTCTGCCGTTGAGGTGGTTGCCGAGGCGGGGGGTGACACGGTGTCTGTGTCATCCTTCACGGCGACACTGCCCGGAGATGCTGCAGCAGCAGCGGAAGGTACCCTGTCTGTCGGTGGTGAGGGCGCGTATTTTTCCGGTGACGTCGAGCTGCGCAGTTCAAAGCCATCGGAGCTTGTTGCCTGGGCTAATGGCGGGAGTGTTCCGGATCTACTGTCCGAGCAGCCACTAGAGAAGCTGTTTGCACGGGGTGCGGTCTTTATAACGCCCGCCCGCATCAGCCTCGATAAACTTGTGGTCGACCTCGATGGGGGACGTTTCCTCGGGCAGGCCGGCACAACCTTTGAGGCGCGCCCCCAGATAGACGTCTCACTTGATATCGAGACCATTGCTTTGCCAATTGCCAGTCTTCCCATCGGTGAACACATCGTGCCGGGTCGGCCGATCGATCTTGGGTTCGACGGGCGCGTGGCTGTCGATATCGGTTCATTTGATGCAGGCCCGTTGCACATAGAGAACGTGTCGCTTGAGCTTGAAACTGTCGGTACGGACCTCGTCGTTCGTGAGCTGCTGTTTCAAAGCGCACAGGGAGCAAGCGCAACACTGTCGGGTGAGTCCTCCGGTACGCAGGGCA
>JANQMQ010000636.1 GCA_028279995.1 Candidatus Phaeomarinibacter sp.
CCGCCGCCCTGCTGACGGCGGTGCTGACCGACGGCCGCCCGCTGGATGAAGCACTGGCCGCCGAGCAGGACGTGAACGGCACCCTGGCCCGGCTGGACCCGCGCGACCGTGGCTTTGCCCGCACCATCGCCGCCACGGCCCTGCGCCGCCATGGCCAGATAACCGACATCCTGACGCATTTTCTGGACAAGCCCCTGCCGGAGAAATCAGGCATCGCCACACCTATTCTGCATGGGGCAATTGCTGAGCTCCTCTTTCTGGATGTGGCGCCGCACGCCACGGTCAGCGCCTGCGTTGCCCTGGCCAAGACAGACAGGAACGCCCGCCACTTCGCAGGCCTTCTCAACGCAGTACTGCGCCGCGCGTCGCGTGAAGGTGCTGCCCTGCGTGATGCACAGGACGCTGTTGCTCTGAACACACCCGAGTGGCTGCTCTCAAGCTGGCGCGATGCCTATGGCGATGACAAGGCAACAGCGATCGCAAAGGCCCACCTTGTTGAAGCGCCACTGGACCTCTCCGTCAAATCCAACGCCGAGGGTTGGGCAGAAAGACTAAACGGCACGGTCCTGCCCACCGGCAGCATCCGCCTGACAGATGGCGGTCGCGTGGATACGCTCGACGGCTACAAGGATGGCGAATGGTGGGTGCAGGATGCCGCCGCGGCTTTGCCTGCCAGGCTGTTCGGCGATGTCGCGGGAAAGCGCGTACTGGATCTGTGCGCTGCTCCCGGTGGCAAGACACTTGAGCTGGCGGCGGCTGGTGCTGACGTGACGGCCCTCGACCGGTCCGCCAAGCGCCTTGTGCGTGTTACCCACAATCTCAAACGCACCAAGCTGAACGCACAGGTCATTCCCGCGAACGCGCTGACCTGGGAGCCGGAGGGTGATGACAAGACATTTGCCCATGTCCTCGTGGATGCACCGTGTTCGGCCACAGGCACCATAAGGCGGCATCCGGACATTCCGCATCTCAAGTCCACATCCGACCTTGCCAAGCTGGTGGCCCAGCAGGAGAAGCTGCTGGCCAGAGCCGCGGACCTGACAGCGCCCGGAGGCACCCTCATCTACTGCACCTGTTCGCTGCAGCCGGAGGAAGGTGAGCAGCAAGTGGAAAAATTCCTCGCAGCTAACGCAGGCTTCACGCGGATGCCGGTCACACCCGCCGACCTGCCTGGTCTTGAAGAGGCTGTGACCACAGACGGCGACATGCGGACATTGCCAACTTTCTGGGCAGACAGGGGCGGCATGGACGGCTTTTTTGCCGCCCGCCTCAAACGCGCCGGATAGCAGTGCTAGCTGCCTCCTTTATTGCCGTGAACCTCAAGCCTCTGCTACGTCACTGATATGCAAAACATCCGAATCGCCCCCTCCATCCTCTCCGCTGATTTCGCCCGCCTGGGCGAAGAGGTACGAGCCATTGACGAAGCCGGCGCCGACTTCATCCACGTGGATGTGATGGATGGCCACTTCGTGCCCAACCTCACCATCGGCCCGATGGTGGTGAAGGCCCTGCGCAGCCATTCAGAAAAGGTGTTTGATGTGCACCTGATGATCGCGCCGGTGGACCCCTATGTCGAAGAATTCGCCAATGCGGGAGCCGACATCATCACGGTGCACGCAGAAGCAGGCCCGCATATTCACCGCACGCTGCAGCTCATCCGGTCACTGGGCAAGCGTCCCGGCGTCTCGCTCAATCCCGGGACGCCTGCGGACGTAGTGGACATGATCCTTGATGACGTGGACCTGATCCTGGTCATGAGCGTCAATCCGGGCTTCGGCGGCCAGAAGTTCATTGAGAGCCAGCTGCGCAAGATCGAAGCCCTGCGCAAGAAGATCGATGCGACCGGGCGCGATATTCACCTTGAGGTGGATGGCGGCATCAATGCCGAAACCGCGCCCCGCGTGGTGGCCGCGGGCGCCGATGTTCTTGTCGCCGGCAGCGCCACTTTCAAGGGTGGGCCGGACGCCTACGCGGCCAACATCAAGATGCTTCGCGGCGAATAATCTGTAAGCTGCTGAAATGCAGCTGCGACCAAGCGGGCGTGACAGACAGGGCAGAGCCAACTAGGAGAGTGCGGACACAAATGAGCGGCCCGGCAGAACTGACCGGACATCTCGCAGCCCGCTCCCTCGGGCATGCCACCCGCTCGCTTGCCGATCTTGCCTACGCCTCCAGGCCCTACCACCTGACCCTGCGCGGGCCGATGCCCGATGCCATCGTGCTCAACCCGCCCGAACTGCGTCCCGCGAACGCGCAGACAGGCGAGCGCATTCTCAACGGACGCTTTGACCTCGCCGGTGGCCAGCTTGAAGGCGCAGGCGAAACGCTCTTTACCAACGCAACGCCGTCCCGCGCCTTCGCGGAAGACCTTCATGGTTTCAGCTGGCTCAGGCACCTCGCGATCCTGACTGGCGACGACAAGACCAGCATTGTGCAGAAGCACGCCCGCAACTGGCTTGACCACTGCAGCCAGTGGCACACTGTCGGCTGGCAACCGCATGTGATCGCCAGGCGCCTGATCTCCTGGTCCATCCATGGCAACCTGTTGCTGGAGAACGCCGAGCT
>JANQMQ010000642.1 GCA_028279995.1 Candidatus Phaeomarinibacter sp.
ATCCGGTCCATCACCGGCACCAGCAGCCACAGGCCGGGGGACAGGGTGCGTGTGTAGCGGCCGAAACGCTCGACAGTGTACTCGAACCCCTGAGGGACGATCTTGATCGAGGTGTAGACGAGCACGGCGGCAAGGCCGAGCAGAACAAGTCCGAATAGAAGGGACGCGCTGAGCATGAATTCCTCCAGTCCGGCCAGTTCGAAATGTGACGGCCGGAAGTGTGTCGTTACCGCGATCTTGAAAGAGATTCGCGGGGCGGGAGCTTGCTGATCAGCTTATCTGATATGGGGACAAGCGCCATCATTTGCCAGCAAGATCGGCAGGATAGGCCCCAAATCCGGCAGGAATACGGACTAAATCACCCGGTTCAATGGCTCACCGTTCAGGAAGGCGTCGATGTTTTCCCGGGTCGTTTCCAGAATGCGCTGTACGGCTTCGCGGGTGTTAAAGGCGGAGTGCGGAGTGATTACCACATTGCGCATGTGCAGCAGCACATGGTCCGCCAGCAACGTCTCCAGATTGTGACTGCGCGTATAGACAGAGCGCAGAAGCTCCGCTTCCTCGCGGATGGTCGGCTCTTCCGGCAGCACATCAAGGCCGGCGCCGGCAAGCTTGCCCGTGGCCAGCGCTTTGAGAAGAGCGTTGACGTCGATCAGGTTGCCGCGCGCCGTGTTGATCAGCACTGCTCCATCCTTCATGGCGTCGAAGGCGGCTTCATCAAACATGTAGTCCGTGGCGGCGCCGCCGGGTACATGAAGACTGACGACATCCGCGTGCGCCAGAAGATCTGCAAACGGAACATATCGGAAGCCAAGCTCGCGGGAGGCTGTTTCGTCAGGAGATATGTCATGGGCAATGACATTCATGTCAAAGCCCTTGGCAATGCGGATCGTGCACTGGCCGATATGGCCGGTGCCGACAATGCCGATGGTCTTCCCCTGCAGATCGAACCCCTGCAGGCCTGACTGATGAAAATCGCCGCGTCTCGTGCGGTCCGTTGCCTCGACCATCTTGTGAGAAACCGCGAGAAGCAGGGCGAAGACGTGCTCCGCCACGGTCGTGTCCCCATAGGTCGGCACGGTGGCAAGTGCAATGCCGCGTGCCTTGCAGGCTTCCACGTCGATATGGTCATAGCCTGTTGAGCGTGTGGCAATCATCTTGAGGTTCGGAAGGGCAGCAATGGTCTGTGCATCAATGCTCGAATAGACGAAGGGCGAGATGATCTCCGCATCCGCATAATCCGCCGCGTTCTCCGGCTTGATCCGCCCGGGGATGAAGTCAACCTGGTGCGCGTCGGCAAGGGAGCGTAGCGGTTCCAGCTCCCACTCTTCCGTTTCAAAAACGACGATCTTCATTGCGCGGCCACCGGCGGTGTCGCAGTGTCCAGTTCGGCTTCGGCACTGGCGATGGCCTTCTTGGTGTGCAGGAAACTGTCCGGCGTCACCGACATGGAGTCGATGCCGGTGGCCACCAGGAATTTGGCAAACTCCGGCTTGTCGCTGGGCCCCTGGCCGCACAGGCCGACCTTACGCTTGTGCTCGTGTGCCGTGGCGATGACATTCTCGATCATCCATTTGACGGCCGGGTTCTCCTCGTCAAACAGGTGCGCGAGCCGCGCTGAATCCCGATCGACGCCGAGGGTGAGCTGGGTCAGGTCGTTGGAGCCGATGGAGAAGCCGTCAAACCGCTTGGAAAACTCGTCCGCGAGAATGACGTTGGACGGCACCTCGCACATCACATAGACCTCAAGCCCGTCCTCTCCGCGCTAGAGGCCATGGGAGGCCATGGTCTCAAGAACGGCGTCGGCTTCTTCCAGCGTCCGGCAGAAGGGAATCATCACCACCACATTGGTGAAGCCCATCTCCTTGTGGACCTTTGCCAGTGCCTCGCACTCAAGAGCGAAGCCGTCAGAATAGTCATCGGAATAGTAGCGGCTTGCACCACGCCAGCCGATCATCGGGTTTTCTTCACTCGGCTCAAACTGCCGGCCCCCTATGAGTTCCGCATATTCGTTGGTCTTGAAGTCGCTCATCCGCACAATCACCGGATGGGGATATTGCGAGGCGGCAAGCCGCGCCACGCCTTCGGCCAGCGTGTGGACGAAGTAGTCCGGCTTGGTGTCATAGCCGACGGTGATCTTCTCGATCTCCTTGCGCGCCTTCTTGTCCTTCACCTGGTCGAACCGCGTCAGAGCAAGCGGGTGCACCTTGATGATGTTGTTGATGACGAACTCAAGCCGCGCGAGACCGATGCCGTCAGACGGCAGACGCCACCAACGCAGCGCAGCGGACGGCGTCGCCATGTTGAGCATCAGCTTCGTGTGCGTCTCGGGCATGTCGTCGAGGCTGAGGTCATGCACCTCAATGTCTGCGATGCCGGCATAGACATGGCCTTCGTCGCCCTCGGCGCAGGAGGCCGTGATCTCGGTTCCCGTCTTGAGGACCGCTGTTGCGTCATGACACCCGACGATGGCGGTGAGGCCAAGCTCACGGCTGACGATGGCGGCATGGCTGGTGCGGCCGCCATGGTCGGTGATGATGGCACTGGCGCGTTTCATGATCGGCACCCAGTCCGGGTCGGTGATCGACGTCACCAGAACCGCACCATCCTCGAACTTGTCGATCTCCTGCGGCGACGCGAGGTTGATGACCTTGCCGACAGCGGCACCGGAGCCGACAGCAAGGCCGGATGTCAGCTTCTCACCCTGGTTGGAGACATGGAACGTCTTGAGGCCGCTGGCTTCCGCTCGCGACTGCACGGTTTCAGGCCGGGCCTGGACGATGGCAAGCTCACCTGTGTTGCCGTCCTTCGCCCACTCAATGTCCATGGGGCAGCCGTAGTGCTGTTCAATGGTGACGGCCCAGCGCGCCAGCTGCAGGACTTCCTCGTTGCTGAGCGTAAACTGCGCGCGCTCTTTTGCTTTGGTCTTCAGCCATTTTGTTGGCTTCTTGCCGCCCTCGGCATAGACCAGCTTTTTTTCCTTGGTGCCGAGGCTGCGCTCAACAATGGGAGAAAGGGCGTCGTTCTCAAGCAGTGGCTTGAAGACCATGAACTCGTCCGGGTCGGCAATGCCCTGCACCACCGCTTCGCCAAGGCCCCAGGCACCGGTGATCAGTACCATGTCCGGAAAGCCGGTCTCCGTGTCGATGGAGAACATAACGCCCGCCGCGCCCGTGTCAGAGCGCACCATGCGCTGGACGCCGACCGAGAGCGCCACGTCGAGATGATCGAAGCCATTGTTATTGCGGTAGGTGATGGCCCTGTCCGTAAAGAGTGATGCGTAGCACTTGCGCACATGCTCCAGCAGTGCATCCTTGCCGCAGATATTGAGATAGCTTTCCTGCTGGCCGGCAAAGCTTGCGTCCGGCAGGTCTTCAGCCGTTGCGGAGGATCGCACGGCTACGTCCGGCTTGCGCTTGCCTTCCCGTTCACCCAACTCACGATAGGCATCGGTGATGACCTTACCGAGGTCCTTCGGCATGGCGGCCTTGAGGAAAGCAGAGCGGATGGTCTTGCCGACAGTCGCGAGCTCCGCCTTGCCTTTGGCCAGCGCGGATGTCTGCTCGCGGATGACTACATCCAGGCCGTTATGCGCTACAAAGGTGCGATAGGCTTCGGAGGTTGTTGCAAAGCCGCCGGGCACTTTGACACCGACTCCGGAGAGGTTGGCGATCATCTCCCCCAAAGACGCATTCTTACCGCCGACGCGGGGCACGTCCGTTACGCGGGCATCTTCAAGCCAGAGAATGTGGTCCTCGGCGGATGCGCCTTTGGAGGATTTGGGTTTCGATGGCTTCTTGGGGGAAGGCATGGGCAACTGTCTCCGCACCGGTGTTGTTACGCCGCGGTCCGGCCAAGGCCGACCGCGCTGTCGCGTGTACATCGCGACACCATCCAAACGACCAGACAATGGTGTCAGGCTCATGACACACCATGCGGACTTTGTGGGTATTGATATGCGTCAACGGCTGCGCGGGAAGGCAGATAGCGCCCTTACTGCCTATAGAGAGATGCGGCGTTTCCCAGACCTATCTGCGACGACATGCAGCGGACGCCGCCGCCCATGTGGCATACTTGAGACGACATGACCGGGATCACCTGTTTCGATGTAAGAGACCTTACTGTTGCAAGGGCTTCAGCGTCTTCCGGGATGCCGAACTGCGGCAAGTAGACTGCGTGATCCGTCACAAGTGCATTTGTGTAGAGACCACACGCCGAACCGAAATCCTGATCATAGATGTCAGAGCCATCGTAGGCATTGACGATGCTGTGAATGGCCACACCGGGGAGGGAGTGCTTCAACCGGGCCAGCAGATCAGCTTCGTAGTCCTGATCCTCCGTATACGCATTTACAAGCAGGACACCATCGTCAATGAATGAGACGACGCCGTCGGCGTGCTCCAGGCCGCCCTGCTCGTCTGCTTCAATAAACGCGATATGCCTGACCCCGGTCAGCTCGCGAAGCGCCTCACGCGCCTCGGTTTCCGTCATGTCGTTGTCCGAAAGAAACTTCGTGCTGGCGACGGCATGGCCGGCACCGTCAAAGACCCAGTTGCCTCCGTCGTTCAGCAAATCCGAGTCAAGTGTCGTAATGCCGGCTTGAAACAGGAACTCGGCATGGGTCTCCTGCACCGCATCTGCGTACTCCTGCGCATTGCGACGGCCGCCCTGTCCGGCAGCTGTATAACGGGTCAGGGCCATGGATGATGCATCCATGACGCCGTAGTCGCGTGTCCAGATGTCATCCATGGGGGCAATCAAAACTGCGTCGTCACCCAGGGCCTCCGTGTAAACGGCAGCGGTATCTGTCCCGGCCAGAATCAGGACCTGATCGGGCGCTGCGACAGCCTTCGCGAAGCCGATATGAAAGTCGATGATCGCGTCCGCCTCACTGGCGTAGTAGGGATCGTTCCCCGGGGCCGCGAGCAGAATCAGCTGGCCTTTTGCTTCCTCAGCCATGGTGACTGGTCCTGATAATAAGAGGGCTGTCAGCATCACACAGAGTGCGCTTGCAGTTTTTTGCATCATACCTGTCCCGGCTGAATGGGTGGGTTTGGGGGCGGCGGAGCCACAGGCGGCTGCGGGATTGTCCGGTGTTTCATTGAGATAAGTGCGGCCGGCAATGCGGCTGCAAGTGCTATGGCGGCGCCAATTACAAAGATCATGTGCAATTCAAGCGTCTCGCGTGGAAGTGTCAGAAACACACCGAACAGACTGAGGCCGAAGGCTGAGCCGATCTGTCCCATGAGGCGGCTCATGCCGGACGCCATGCCGAATTGTGTCGACGGGACGGCTGTTGCGATGACCGATGCCAGTGGCGGCATGGCGATGCCGTGCCCGACCCCCTGCAACACAAGGCCGAGCAGAATGACCGGCAGGTTCACGGCGTAAATGCCACCGGCGACGGTAAACAGGCCGGCGGTCTGGCACAGGACGCCGACAAGCGTGCCCATGCGCTCGCCGAACTGGGTGGCGATCACACCGCCCAGGGGAGACGCTAACGTGAGACTGAATGTCCGCGTAAGCATGAGAACGGCGGCAACAGCGATCGAGAAGCCGAACAGGCCGGTGAACACCAGCGGTGTGGCGATCAACGCGCCCAGATAGGACATCTGCAGAAAGAAATTGGCGATGGCCGGGGCATCAAAGTTGCGCTGCTTCAACAGCGATGGCGGCACGATGGGATTGGGGATCGACGCTTCGTAGAACAGGAAGACGATCAACCCGATGACACCGACAATACCGGCACTGACAAGCATCATCGTGGAGACGCCCGGCTCCGCGAACGCGCCAATGACAAACAGCAGGCAGGAGAGCGCCAACAGCAGGATGAGATTGCCGATGTGGTCAAACTTCACCAGTTGCTTTTCAGTTTCCGGCAGCACCTTCCAGGCCAAAATCACCGCACCAAAGCCAGCGACGGCCTGAACCAGGAACACTGAGCGCCAGTTGAACAACTCAATGAACGGTCCACCCAGAATCAAGCCAAGGGCCGCTGCGCCGGGCCCGGCCATGGACCACCAGCCAATCGCCTGATTGCGGTGCTCGGGTGGATAGACGTGAAACAGGATCGCCATGGCCGAGGGGCCAGTGGCACCGGCCAGCACCATGGACAGGATGCGGAACGCAATGAGGGACCAGATGTCCCACGGGATCATGCACATGAAGGCGAAGATGGTGGAGCCGAGAATGCCCC
>JANQMQ010000664.1 GCA_028279995.1 Candidatus Phaeomarinibacter sp.
TTGTCTCCAAGCCAGTTGGCTGGATGGCCGCTCCGTGACGTGGGAAGTGTGTTGCGTACCGCGATTGCGGGGAGGAAAGTCCGGGCTCCATGGAAGCACGGTGCCGGATAACGTCCGGCGGGGGTGACCCCAGGGACAGTGCCACAGAAAGCAAACCGCCTTCCTTGGAAGGTAAGGGTGAAAGGGTGCGGTAAGAGCGCACCGCGCGGCTGGTAACAGGCGCGGCACGGTAAACCCCACCGGGAGCAAGACCGAATAGGGATGGCATATGGCCTGTTTCCGGGCTGCCGTCCGGGTTGGTTGCACCAGGCGTCTGGTAACAGGCGTCGCAGATGAATGGCCATCCAGCGCGGCCGGTTCGCCGGTCGTGGGGACAGAACCCGGCTTACAGGCCATCTGGCGCGTATATCCATCGCATTTTCCTCAGAATTGCAGGCATTGTCGGACCAAAATCACCGCTCGTGTGATTTTGCTCCGATCTCCGTAAGTCGTTGTGGCCACACCGGCCTCGACGCCGATGCGCGTTTGTTCCCATTACGTTCGTGCTTCGGTTTACGAAGTCTTAAAGTCTAAGGATAACAATCACTTAAAGCGTTAACGCTTTGGGCCGCTAAGTCCCTGAAATGTCTCGCCGAGACCCTTTGAAACCCTACCGTTTCGTTGACGCCCAGTTAATCCCATGATATCCCATGATGTCCCAAATCACTGTTGGGGCAGCCCGTCTTTGGTCCCGTATCTGGCCGTTTTCGGGCGCGTGTGAGGGGAGTGCTGCCGGACTGTGCGTCCCGGCAGCTGTTTCAGGGGGCTTTGGCAGTGGCGTTGTTCGTCTCGACCTATGAGAACAAGGTCGACAAGAAAGGCCGGGTTTCGGTGCCTGCGGCATTCCGCAAGGCGCTGGAAGGCGAGTCCTTTGACGGCATCTTCTGCTTTGAATCCCTCTCCAAGCCCTGCATCCAGGGTGGCGGCCAGAGCTATATCGAGATGCTTCAGTCCGCCATCGAACAGGTGTTCGACCCGCTCACAGATGATCAGGACGATTTCGCGACCACCTTGCTTTCCGGCTCCACACCACTGGCGCTGGACGGAGACGGGCGCGTCACCCTCACCAAGGACCTGATGGAGACCGGTGGGTTCGGCGAGACGGTCGTCTTCGTCGGCATGGGTGACAGTTTTGAGATCTGGGAGCCCAAGGCTTTTGCCGAGCATCGGGCTCAGGCGCGCAAGCGCGCAGCCGAGAAGCGTGCGCTGCTGCTGCGGCCGCGCGCTGCGAACGGCGCCAATGACAAAGGGGGCGCGTCATGAGCGATCACGCGACCCCGGTTGAAAGTGAACCGCACATCCCGGTGATGCTGGACCAGGTGCTTGAGGCGCTGGAGGTGCGCGACGGCGGCATCTATGTCGACGGAACGTTCGGCAATGGCGGCTATACCCGTGGATTGCTGGCTGCCGGCGATACGCGGGTGGTTGGCATCGACCGTGATCCCAACGCAATAAACGCCGGGCAGGCGCTGGTTGATGAAGCCGCAGGCCGCCTGACCCTCGTCATGGGCTGCTTCGGGGATATGGATGCGCTGGTGCCACCTGTCCTGAGTGACATGGCTGCAGAGGCTCCGGAAGGTATCGCGCTCGATCTGGGTGTTTCGTCCATGCAGCTTGATCAGGCGGAGAGGGGCTTCTCCTTCCGTCAGGACGGGCCGCTGGACATGCGTATGGATGCAGGCTCGGGCGATACGCCGAGCGCGGCGGATGTGGTCAACACCTATGAGGCGCGCGACCTGGCGCAGATTTTCAAGGTGCTGGGCGAAGAGCGGCAGGCCAAGCGCATTGCCAATGCCATTGTGCGCCGTCGGGAAGACGAGCCGTTCACGCGGACCGCTGATCTGGCGGATGTTGTTGCGCGCACCATTGGTGGCAAGCCGCAGCGAATTCACCCGGCCACACGCGTGTTTCAGGCTCTGCGCATTTACGTCAACGATGAGTTGGGAGAACTCGCGCGTGGACTGATCGCTGCTGAGAAGCTCCTTGCTGAAGGTGGGCGGCTCGCGGTTGTCTCGTTTCACTCGCTGGAAGACCGGGTCGTGAAGCGCTTCTTTGCGTCGCGGGCCGGCGCCGTCTCCAATCCGTCACGGCACATGCCGGAAGCACAAGCTGGTCCGGCGCCCTCGTTCAAGCTGCTGTCGCGCAAGGCGCAGGAGCCGACGGAAGACGAAGTGACCCGCAATCCCCGTGCGCGCTCCGCCAAGCTGCGCTCCGTGGAGCGGACGGCGGCGCCGGTTCATGTGGTCGATGCCAGCGAGGCCGGCATGGTGGCGCTTGGTTTACCGCGCATTATGGCGGGTGCTCTTGAGGCCGGGTCCGGTGTTGGAGGTGCCGCATGATGCGCGTCGTCAACACTGCTGCAATCATGGTGACGCTGGCGCTCGCCTTTGCGCTCTACCATGTCAAATACGAGACGCAGGCCGAGCAGGAAAAGATCCGTGATCTGACCGCTGATCTTGCCATTGAGCAGGATGCCATTCAGGTTCTGCGTGCCGAATGGAGCTTGCTGAACCAGCCCGAACGTCTGGAAGAACTGGTCAAGCGCCATACCCAGCTCCAGCCCCTGGCGCCTGCGCAGATTGTCACGATGGCGGATTTGCCGTCGCGCCCCAAGGCCCTGCCGGGTCTTGAGTCTGATCCCTCCCTTGGCGGCTACGCCGGCGTCGGCGGCATGACCGCTCCAGATATTCAGTGATGGGGGTGGGGCAATGACATCATCATCGACTGGCAACAGCGGCTGGGTCACCATCGACATCGACGGGGTGGCACCTGCCAGGCCAAGGGTCGTGACCATGCCGAAC
>JANQMQ010000688.1 GCA_028279995.1 Candidatus Phaeomarinibacter sp.
GGCGCAGGGCACGCCCGAGGAGATCGCTGCAGAGCCCCGCAGCCACACGGGCGCTTATCTAAAGCCATTGCTGAAGAAGAGCCGCAAGGCAGCTCCCAAGTCCGAAGAGCGCAAGAAGAAGACGGCGCTGGCCAAGGCGTCCGCTGCCGCCTCCCGCCGCCCCATGCGCCGCAAGGCCGCCGCTGAGGAGCCGGCTCCGGCTGCGAAACGCAAGACAGCCGCCAAGAAAACGGGCACCAAGACGAAGACCAAAACAAAGGCAAAGGCTAAGTCTAAGACAGCGACGAAGACGCGTAGCAAGGCCGTCGGCGGATGAGTTCAGTGACAGCCTGCAATACGTGTGTTGGAGGTGCGCACGGTGCAGCGCCCTTTTATTTCTTGCACTACGCCATCTCATTGATACCCTTAATGCGTGTGATTGATTGTTGTGGAGGTGTAAATGCCGTATCCAAAAACAATTCGGTCCGGCGTCAAGGCAGACTGGAACCTCAATGCGATTGATGCAGACCAAGCGCTTGGCCGATTGCCCGGACGCCCGGCGTGTTACGGTGACATCAAATGGAAACGCGGCATCCGTGTCGCGCAACTGGATACTGGTATAAGGCCACACCCGTGTTTTGGCGACATTCTGGGTGATGAGACATGGGTCCGCATGTCCAGAAAACAGAATTTGATTGAGGACGGTGCACTTCCCATTGAACCGTTCGACCCACCAACCTCCTCCCGCTGGAGCACACGGCGGTTGTCCGATTTGGGAAAGAAAGACTCTGACGGACACGGCACGCGGATCGGCAGCGTCATTTGTGGTGATGCTAAAGCGCACCTGACAAGCATGACAACACGGGTCGGCGTAGCACCGGGGCTGCCGTTGGAGCCGTATCGCGTCACAGATACAATTCTAATTGTAGAAAAGTGGGTGGCCGACAATGTCGGAAAAGCAATCCGTCTCGCGGTTGATGGCGGTGCTCCGGTCATCAGCATTTCACTTGGGTTCCCCATCGCGATTGGGAGCAAGCTAGGGGCTGCGGTAGATTATGCTTACAGACATGGTTGTATCATTGTCGCCGCAGGCGGTCAGATTATTGACCGAACAACCTACCCTGGCAAATATTCGCGGGTCATAACAGCCGGTGGAGTCAGGCCCGGCCGGAAGATCTGGCAACACTACTCTGGAATGAATGCGCTGGTGGACTGCTGGGCACCTGCCGCAGACATTGTCCGGGCAAAGAGTGATCCGCTCAACGCAAAGTGGACATATGATTTTGTGGGAGGCACAGGCACCTCCTACGCTACAGCCCACGTAGCTGCGGCTGCAGCACTGTGGTTGCAGTTTCATGGCCTCAATAAGCTGAACAATCTCTACCGGCCCTATCAACGCATCGAGGCATTTCGCACATGTCTAAGAAGATCATCAGGTGCACTCAGGGAGCCATCTGAGAGATACCCAATCGGCGAAGATGGTCTGCGGGCCGGACTACTAAGAATGTGGGAGTTGCTTCAAGAACCACTTCCAAATCCGTCCAACCCGATTGACCGTCGATGGCTAAAGTCGAGACCGCTCGCACGCACCCAGTACCTTTGAAGGCACACAAGCAATCTGATCTGCTTAAGGACTGGATGCTATTCCTTGGTAGCCTGCGCCTGCCTGGCGGCCTCGGCCATGGAAGCAACACCTTCGGCCATGAAGGCTTTTGAAAGTTCCAGAGTTGCCGGTTCGGCCTTGGTGGGATGACCACCGGTAAAAGGCGGCTGCGGGTCATACTCGAAGGACAGTTGAAGCAGTTTTGCCACGTCCTCACCCGCAAGCTCCGCCGCCAGTGTCAGGCCGAAGTCTATACCCGCCGTCACGCCGCCGCCGGTCATGCGGTTGCGGTCTCTCACGACCCGCCCGTGCTTCGGCGTTGCACCCACCAAGGCCAGCTGGTCGTGCCATGCCCAGTGGCAGCTTGCTTCATACCCGTCCAGCAATCCAGCAGCGCCAAGAAGCAGCGATCCGGTGCAGACGGCGGTGATGTACTTGGCGCCCTGTCCCTGGGTCCGCAGGAAGTCAAGGACGGCCTGATCGTTCATCAGCTCCACCTGACCAAACCCACCCGGGACGCAGATCACGTCAAGCTGCGGGCAGTCCTCGAAGTCGTGGGTCGGGTTAATCGTATAGCCGGAATCTGACGCCACCGGCACCTTCTCCTTCCAGACATAGTGCATGACGGCACCCGGCACGGCGGACAGGATCTGGGCCGGCCCAAGCGCATCCAGCGCGGTGACCATGGGGTACATGAGAAAACCGATCTTGATGGGCTCGGTGGATGGCAGAACGGGGGCGTCAGGCATGGTATTACTCCGCGTTGGAATTGGCGTAAGGTCATGGTCGCGCGTTCTGCGCCAGTCGGAAATGACAAACGTCCAGCAAATTCAGCCACTCATCCTTGACACCTTGTTGTCGCGTGAATTGGCTATGACACCGGCATCAGATGTGAGACAGGCCAATGACAAGAAACAACGAGACCACCCGCCGCCAGTTCATGCGCCGTTTCGGGGCGACCGCCGGCTGTTTTGTGGCAACTGCGGCCGGGTCCAGGTTTCTGCCCGCAATCAGGCCTGCTCGTGCACAGGATGCTGATGCCGCCGCCGTGGAAGCCGCGCCGGGGCGTCGTGGTCTGTTCTCCCACGGCGTTGCGTCCGCCGATCCATCTTCCGACGGCGTCATCCTGTGGACGCGGGCGATGCCGCTGGACCGGTCAGCCCTGCCGCTTGATCTCACCGTGCAGGTGTCTGCTGATGAGACATTCGAGACAGTCATTGTTGAACAGCCGGTCTCCGCGTCTCTGGAGCAGGATTACACGGTCCGTGTAAGTGTCACCGGACTGGACGCCGACAGCTGGTATTTCTTCCGCTTCCTGACGGCTGCCGGTGACGTTTCCCGACTTGGGCGCACACGCACCGCGCCCGCAGCGGACGCGACAAGCCCGCTGCGCATCGCGTTGGCCTCCTGCCAGAACTATGAACAGGGCTTTTTCGGCGCCTGGGGCCGCATGGTCGAAGACGATATCGCCGCAGCACCTGAAGACAGGATTCACGCCGTGCTGCATCTGGGCGACTTCATCTACGAGACCACGCCCGACTTGCCGATGGGCACCAAGGCCGTGCGCCGCATGACGCCATTCCCGGACGGTGGTGAACTGCCCAGCGGTCGCAGATTCGCAGTGTCGGTTG
>JANQMQ010000709.1 GCA_028279995.1 Candidatus Phaeomarinibacter sp.
ATCGAGGAAACGAAGGCACACAAGCTCACACCGCGCTCCAACATCATCTGGCTGCATGCCTCGTCACTGATGCGTGCCGCACAGGACAATGACACCTCCGAAGCCCTCGGCCAGTATCTGATCGAGAGCCTGTGCGCCCTGCGCAAAAAGGAACTTGATGTGGCCTGCCCGCCCGATTGCGAATGCAGCATGTCCCCGCCCCGGGCCACAACAACACCTCAGCGTCCTTGCACAAAGAAAACCTAGACATCAATACGGCCTCAATCACGGCGGTTTGCGTGACGCTCCGTCAACTTCTTCACAAACGGGTGGCACAGGCCTAAGCTCATGCCCACATGAAAAAGAGGGACAAGCGCAAGGTCCCCGTAACGTCGCCCCGGCGCATCCGCCGGACCGCCCTTGGAGGACAATTGAAGTGAGCAATTCTGCCAACGATCAGAGGAACTTCACGGTCGACCCCGCCTATGAGGCCGTCGCACCGGACGATTTCGCAGCGATGATCGAAGTTGACCGCTATGGCAGCCGGTCCGACGCTTTCGACAAGATCATATCGGCAACCCATGATCATTTCTGGGATCCGATGGATACCCGTTACATCGATTTCTCAGCCCCTTTCGACATGGAAAAAGACTTTCTGTTCGATCCTGAACAGAGCTTTGAACTGCGAACCGCCATCGGCGACAAGCTGGATGAGAAGCAGAAGGTCAAGCTGGTGAACCTGGACACCCAGTGGAGCCTGTCCTCGATTCTGCATGGCGAGGCCGGGGCGCTGTCGCTTTCAGCATCGCTCTGCCACATTCTCAAAGACCCGGGTGCGCAGGAATACGCGGCCAACCAGACCCGTGAAGAAGCCCGCCATGTCACCGGCTTCTCGAACTACATCAAGGCCCGATGGGGCAAGCCGGTTGCCTGTGGCCCGGCATTGCAGAACCTGCTGGTTGAACTTGTGAACTCACCGCTGGTCTGGAAGAAGATCGTCGGTATGCAGATGATGGTTGAAGGCCTCGCCATGGGCGCATTCGCGTCTTTCTACCGCTGGGGCCGCGACCCGCTGCTGGTGAAGCTCATGCAGCTCACCATGACGGACGAAGCCTTCCACCACAAGTTCGGCAAGATCTGGGCAGACCGGACGGTTCCCAATGTCCCGGCAGAAGAGCGTGACCAGATTGAAGACTGGGCATGGGAGGTATTCCAGGTCCTCCTCTACAATCTCGGTTCGCCAGAACAGAAGAAGCACATCTATGCCGAAGTCGGTCTCGACTGGGAGTGGGTACAAGGCGCCTTCATGGAAGCACTGACGGATGAGAACATTCAGGAGGACATGAAAGAGCAGGAAAACATTTTCCGCGTTCTGATCAAGACACTGCTGAATGCCGGCATCATCACCGATCGCACCGCCGGCAATTACGCAACTTTTGTGAATATCAAGGAGTTGCAGTCAGAAGGCGACCGGATGGTCGGCGACGAAATTGCCGAAGACGGCATCAAGTTCCTGCTTGGCATCAATGGCGGCAAGTTCGTCTCGCCCAACGCAACGGTTGCGGCCGAGTAGCCGACCCTTCCCCACACACACTTACTAAACGGAGGCGACCCCAGTGCGGGTCGCCTCTTTTTTTGGGCCTCTTAACCTTACGGAGTCAATTTACGCATCTTTTACACTTTTAACTTGAGTGAAAGATACGAAAACAACTAAAGGTATGATAAACAATGATGAAGAGCCGGAAGGTACATCAAAGCATAACTTAGGGTTGTATGACCCGACAGCGCCACAAGAGCGCCTAAAAAGAATAAAGTCTCATTAACCATCAAACATTGATTGGCTCGACACATACATAGCACTGACAAATAGTCAGAACTAAAATTGTGATCAAGAATTACTCATATATAGAATTTTGCGCAGGTTTTTCATCTACATAAATGCCCATCATATATGTTTAGCCATAACCGATTAGCAGGACTATGAGTAAAATGAATGCATCAGGTAAAAATAACATCGAATCAAAGAACTCTGAGAATAAAAAGCTGAAGGATGACTTCCAGATTTATCAGGAAGCGCTACAGGATACTTGTATAAAGCTGGCAAAGATTCAGCATGTATTCAGTAATGAGGAATTCAGTTCTTTGATGAGCCATATCGAAGCTTTGGAAGAAGCTGCCCAGAGAAAAAAGCGTCTGATCGGATCTTGAACCCATCCAGGCACACCAAACCGCTGTTTTGAGGTTTGCGGCTGGAACAACGAAGTGTCAGACTTCTCGAAGGCGCTTCGCAGTATTCTCTGCTGATGGTGCTTGAAGCAGAGGTGGCATTTGGTGCGACGAAGCCTCACCGAAACAGACCTGCAATCTCGGTCGCAAACACGCGATGTCTGGGTGGAAGCGGCCTGCAGGCACATCCGCCCAAACAGCATTTCTTCACTTGTCATCGGTGCCGCCACCTTCGTTTTACCCTCTCTCGCATTGGCCAATGTCTTCGACACGGATGACCGCCGTCCGCTCCTGCCGGAAGACGGATTTGGTTCGGTCGGACAGATATCCTGCACCAACTCGACACGTCTGCCTGTCGGCACAATCATCTCCCATGAAGCCCTGCCCGAAGACCGGGACTATGAACTCGTCGTGACTGTTGCCCACACATTCCGTGGCCGCGGCGGCACCATGGAATCCCGATGTGACTTCCTTCCCGGCGGTAACGCCCAGGCTGCTGCACCATTGCTGCATGTAGCCTTGGGCACACTTAGTCCCGGTCGCGCATTTCATCATGACTGGGCCGTCGCCGTCGTCTCTGGTCGCCTGTCGGACACATATGGGGCCCTTCCCCTTGCCACCCTCGACCACAATGACCTGATACCGCTTCAGGAAGCCGGTGCCCGCTATGCCCTTGTCGGCAAGAACGGCGAACGCCCGCAGATGCTGATCTCGGAAAACTGCGCGCCCGTCCCAAAGCTCCATTGGCATCACGGCTATTTCTCCGAAGGCGAACTCAACCACAATTGCGACATGATCCCCGGCTGGTCTGGCGGGCCGCTGGTGATGACCTTCAATGGCAATCGGCACATCGTCGGCATTAATGCCACGGAACTGAACGGCATCATCCACAAGGTTGGCGATCCCTATCACCCGCGCATGTTTGCCAACACGGCCATCCGCTATGACGGAGAGTTCAAGGCAACTCTCAATCGCCTCGCAACCACCCCTTTCAACACCGACGATCTTTCTCCCGCAGCGGACGAGCAGGTCGCATTCTCGGTGCTGCCGGAATCGTGCACGGGCGACGCAGACGAGACTTCAAGCATCATGG
>JANQMQ010000711.1 GCA_028279995.1 Candidatus Phaeomarinibacter sp.
CCGCCGCATTACCACCCATGATGCCGGCAACCATGGTCGCCATGGCCTGTCCGTATGCCGCCCGCGCAGCAGCCGGGTCCGGCGAGGCGGCAATCGCCTGCCCTGCCTGTATCATCGCCCCGGACATGACGTCTGCAATGGGCTCAAGCGGTTGCGGTGCCAGCGTCCCGTCATCCAGAAGATGCTGCAGGGCGTGTTCAACAAGCACGCGGTTGATGGGTTCAACCAGCGTCTTCCAGGTCTCGTACCCCAGAACTGCCGGACCATCCCGCAACAAAACGCGTTGGATGTCAGGCTGCAAAAATGCGTTGAGCATCTCATCAAGGCCGATTTCAAGATCTTCACGGTCACTCTTGATCCGCGCCATGGTCCGCTCAAACACCCGCTGCCCTAGGGCGTCTGCCAATTCCCGGCAGAGCGCCAGAAACAGGTCCCGCTTGTCGGCAAACTGGTAGTACAGCGCCCCGCGGGTGACCCCTGCCCGGGCCACGATTTCCTCGGTCCCGGTATCCGCATACCCCTTTTCAACCATCAGCTCACGCGCCGCATCCAGCAGTTTGCGGCGGTTGCCCGAGGGTTTTTGGGCGGGGGCGGCTTTGGTCTGGCTCATGAAATCTGTCCTACCATACAATCTGTTTCATACAACTTGTATGAAAAGCATGAACCGCGTATATGGATCATACAGACTGTATGAAAAAGGGAGCCGGGTGATGAACACCGCCAACGCGACAGACATATCCGCTGGTCGTCCGACGAAACGCCGCTCCGTGACACGATGGCTGCCAGTAATCGCTGCAGCCGTGATTGCTGCCAGCGCAGTTGCAGCAGGCCTCCTGTCAGGGGGCATATCCGCTGAAGGTTGGTTGCTTGCCGCACGCTGGACTGCACGCGTCGGCGCCGCCTTCTTTGTGATTGTCTTCATCATCGGGCCAGTATGGCGCACCGGCGCAGCACCGTGGATAGCGCCGATGATGCGTGCCCGCCGCCACTGGGGCCTCGCCTTTGCAGCAGCACACACCATTCATCTCGCCGCACTGACAACATTCTTCCTGGTCAGTCCGCTCGAAGTTGCGGCCATCACCATCATCTTCGGCGGCTTTGCCTATGTGCTGATCCTTGCCATGTCCGCAACATCCAACAGGCTCTCAAAGCGCGCCATGGGCCGCTGGTGGGACCGGCTGCATCTGTTCGGCATGATCTACATCTGGGTGATTTTCACCCAGAGCTATGCAGGCCGCCTCGCCGACCCTGAATCACTGTGGATCGGCATCATCGGCACCAGCCTGTTTGCGGTCGCCATGCTCCTGCGCATCGGCGTAAGCGTGAGGACCAGAATGCAATCCCGGAGATGACGCCACGGATTCCGGCGCTATAGTAGCTCCCGAAAACACCAATAATCCCGCACGCATCAGCAAGGCACCCACTCAACAGAGGTGTTGGCGCGCGGAAACTGGATACTCAGGGAGACGATCATGGCCTGGAATTTCGGCGACATACTCGACACCATTGCCCCGGTACTACCGGGCGATAAACCCGCGCTCATTCACATTGCCAAGGACGGCACGGCAGACATCAAGACCTGGGCAGAGTTTGACGCCCGCTCCAACAATCTCGCCCGCCAGCTCATCGAGCGCGGCGCCAAGCCCGGCGACAAGGTGGCGTTCTACATGCGCAACCGCTCGGAATATGCCGAGTTGCTCGCCGCCTGCTTCAAGGCGCGGCTGACCCACGTCAACGTCAACTACCGCTATCAGCCCGACGAGCTGCACTACATCTTTGATAACTCCGATGCACAAACCATCGTCTATGGCCACGAGTTCGCGGACAGCATCGCTGAACTCAAACCGCGCCTTGGCAAGGTCGGCACTTTCCTGGAAGTCACGTCCGGCACCCCGGACAATGATTTCGCTGAGCGCTATGAAGACCTCACACAGGTAGGCAATGGCGGCGCCCTGGGCATTGAGCGCTCCGGCGATGACCAACTGTTCCTCTATACCGGCGGCACCACAGGCATGCCCAAGGGCGTGATGTGGCCCGCAGACGATCTGCGGGAAGCACAACTCTATGCCCTCCGCGCGTTGGGCGAGGTGCCTGAAACGCTGGAGCAGCTGTCCGCCGCCATCAAGGAAACCGGTACCGGCGCCGGCCCCTTCATCCCAGCCTGCCCGATGATGCATGGCACAGGCCTCTTTACAGCTATCGGCAACATGATGAATGGCGGCTGCATCGTCACCTTGGACAATGAGCACCTGGATCCGCACGCCATCTGGAAGGCGGTCAACGACTACAAGGTGGAACAGATCGCCATCGTCGGCGATACCTTCGCCAAGCCGATGCTGAAGGCGCTTGAAGAAGAGCCAGGTAAATACGACCTGTCCTCCCTAGTGAGCATTATATCCTCCGGGGTCATGTGGTCGCTCGAAGTGAAACGCGACATGATTCCACACATGCCGCAGGCGCTGCTGATGGACAGCTTCGGCTCATCCGAAGGTATCGGTTTTGGCAGCTCGATCTTTACTGCCGACGGCGAAGTGAAGACCGCCAAGTTCCAGATCGGCGAACGCTGCAAGGTGTTTGATGAGAACGACGAGGAAGTGCAGCCCGGCTCTGGCAAGTCCGGTGTTATCGCGGTCGCTCAGCCCATTCCCC